>JAGGRR010000063.1 GCA_021159465.1 Methanophagales archaeon | reverse complement strand
GGTCTGGCACAACAGTGGGGCAACGCGGCAAAAATATCGCTTGAGATCAGAGAACCTACGGAACAAACGTCTGACTATGCGAAGGCGGTGGTGCGTGCAATCTTGCCAGACGGGCAATTCATAGACGAATGCGTCATCCACTATTACGACATTTCAAAGGAAAGAATAGCATTTGAAGAGATTGAAGCTATGCAAAGGGAGGGAAAAAAACCCATAGAGGGTTTTGACGATGAAGGACGGCCGATTTTGACAGCGGAAGCAAAATACAGAATTTACAAGCGATACGTTCGCTTCAAAGACTTTTCGGTAAGAGACGCGATCACAAAAGCGGGGAGGCGGGCGATACTCAAGATACTCAACTACGAGTGGCGCGAGCCTGAGGAGATTGAGTCGGAAGCGAGGGAGGTACAGGCGGTGCAGGAAGAGAGAAGGAGGTATGGAAGAAAAAATGGTAACTCTTAAAGAGCGAGCTATACAGGCAGCGAAGGAACGGCAAGAACGAAGGGAAATAGAAAAGATCGAAGCGATGGATAAATTCGCGCAGACAGCGATAAAAGAATTCCAGGACAGGTTCGGTACCGATATAGAGAAACTCAGTGTGAAGGGGGTGAATAGGAACGCGGCGGAGATCATGGCGGACGGTCTCAAGTTCGATGCACGAAGGATACACAGAGAATATGACACATATATCAGGTTCTATTTACGGGCAAAGTGTGAAAAGTGTGGCAGGTGGTTCACGCATCCGACGCCGTGCGAAAATCTTGCAGATGTGGGACAACTTCTGATCAATCCTGCGATATGCGATAGCTGCCGATACAATATAGACACAGAAACTACGAAATCTGAAGCAGAACAGGTTATGGAAATGCTACGGAAAATTATAGAAATTTGCAAGAAAAATTGAAAAATAAGCGGGGATTCATTCCCCGCTATTTCATTGCTTCTATTATTATTTTTCTGTCTCCTTCTGTCCTAACGATTATTTTTTCTCCCTGTTTCAGTCCGCTTTTCTCGACCATTTTCAGACCGAGATAAACCGTTGTATCCCCTCTGATCACCCGGGGTTCTTTGTATTCTTCCATTCATCCACCTCCTAATAAATGTCTCTCTTTAGTCCTCCGCTAAAATCACCAGTTTCGCACGCTTGTTTTGCATCTCTGTATTTGAAATAGACTGCAATCAGCTTCTCGTTCCGAAGGACTGTATATCTCTTGACAAAGCCGGGACCGCCTCTCCCCTCTATTCTATATCCGTTTATTTCCACCATTTTTCACCTCCTATTCACCTTTGCGGGGTTCAACGCCCCCGCCTCGCTCACCGCATTCCACGAAAAACTCCCGCTCGCACTCGACCGAGCAGAACCACGATCCTTTGTAATGACGACCGAGACGGTAGTCTTCGGATATGGGTCTTTGGCAGTTCGCACACGGTTTCATCAACCGTATTTTCTCTTCTATCATTTTCCTCCTCCTTTTTTTTTCTCGCCTTTAGAGGCGGTTATTTCATTTCTCGCCCCTCCCGGAGTTGCACCGGAAAAAAAAAGAAAAGGGGATTTATCCCCCTTATGCTGCCTCTTTCAAGTTTACATCTATTATGATCTGTTTCCTTTCCGTCGAGTTCGGGTCGTCATCATACCAGATCCCGAGCTGGTCCCACAAGCCTTCCCGTTTCAAGAGCTGGATTATTCTGCTCCGTGTCTGATCCATTACCTCTTTTGCTTTTTCGGTGTAATATAACCCGTCCGATACTTGAAAATCAACCGGGATGGTTACGCTTACATCGACCCATCCGTATGCTGTTCCTCTGCCCCCTCTTACTTTCACATTCCCGCGCCCGAACTCTCTACTTAGGACTTTCTTTATCGCCCTGTTTCGCTCCGCCGTGTTCATCTCCCCTATCACCTCCTATATACTAATACTACTATTAGCACTATATATATTACTTTCGTTCGCTTCAAAAAAACTTTCAAATAGCGAAAAACTTATATAACCCTATACAAAACACAAGATTTTTTGTATATTGTGAGTTGGTATATTGTCGTGTATAGCGCTTTCCCCTACAAGTTGCGTGAATTTTTCATGCTATTTGCACGGGCAGGTTTGCAATTTTTGAAAATGATATAGGTAAAACATCATGGGGCAGGAAGAAATTTGCGTGTGCGTGAAATATGAGCATGTTTTTGTATGTGCGTTCTCCACAATGTTTATAAATAGTGAGTATATAATGATATACTATGAGTATATCAAGTGTTGAAGAATTAGAGGCGAAACTAAGGGAGGGCTGGACCCTCTACCAAACGAAGCGAGACGGGAAGTGGTGGGCTGTTCGGAAGGGAGAAACCCCGCAGTATATAAAAAAAGCAGTAGTGAACAAAGCGCCTGAGTATTTCCAGGAGAAAAAGACGGAGAAGAAAGAGAAGGGCAAGAACAAGAGTGAAGAAAAAAGCGAGAAGTGCGAGAAGGAGAAAAAGACGACCGTAACAACCGCACCACTTCGTATACTGGACAAGAGCTATGCGGAGATTCTCACCCACTTGACCTCAAAATTGGATTGGTTCGGCGAAGTAATGATGCAAGTGGGCTTCACATCAACAATGATAGCGC
>JAGGRR010000062.1 GCA_021159465.1 Methanophagales archaeon | reverse complement strand
TCTCTGCCTGACCCTTTCTATCATCCCGAGATTCTGTGCTACAGTGAACCAGAAGGGATCATCTCCAAGCAGCTTCTTGAGCTCCAGAACCTGCTTCTCCTTCTCTTTATACTTATGCTTATACTTTTTCACTGGCAATGCAACAGAAGCTCTTTTACCTTATCTATATCCTCGAATATATCAGCCTTTTCCTGCGTATCCGGCTCCAGAGATAGTTTACCTTCAAGTGTGTACAGGTCATCTACCAGCGTTGCAAGCTCATCCGCCGCATACGTCGGATTCACAATGGACCTCTTCAGCACCTGTGCCCTAATCATCCTCACACGAGCTTTAATCCATAGTGTGGAGGTTGGTACTGGGGCAGGTACTTCCTCTGATTCGCTGTGGGTGATAGCATGCTGAGCTTCTATATCTTCCTGCTCCCTCTCCACTTCCAGCTCATATTTCCTTATCTCCACCACTTCAAATCCAAAAAAGGCTATATACTGCGAATATAGCTCTTCAAGGTCTTTATTCAACTCTTTCTTCTCCTCTACGTCCTCCAATCGCTCTATAGCCTTCACAACCCTGATTTTATGGCGGTAGAGAGCGCGAATTTTGTCCTCCGCACCCCACTTCGAGTGGATGATAGACGGATATACCAGTTCTTGCAGTGCTCTTATTCTCTTCCTTGGATCCAGGATAGCAAATTGGTCATACATTGCGTGCATTACATACTCGCTAATAATGAGGGGATATAGCCTTATAAACTTTTCGTACATGCAACATTCTCACGCTAGAACTCGCCAAAGAGCTCACGAGCGAGAGCAATCGCAGCCACCTGGCTCGTACTCTAACGAGACACGCGGTAAGTAACTGTGAATAAGAAAGCAGCTTAGTAGAGCTATCATTAAAGCTCCCAAGATAGATTCAACAGCGGCAAAGACCTGTGGGAATGTAGAAATATGTCGAATCTGCATTAGCCATCATGTTCCCGGGAATAAATTTTCACACCCTTTCTCCTTCATAACCACGAACCACAATAAACGTATCATTATAAATAGGAATAGGTTGGATGATATTGTAATAGAAAGAGAAAGGTGAGAAGGAGAGTGAAAGAGGAATAATGATAAGTGTAAGTGTGAATGAGTATGGGCTGGACGTGTTTGAAGAGATGATGGATAACGCGGATGAGCTGCAGGTGGATATTCTGGAGCTGGATAATGGGACAACGGTAATAGATGCAGGCGTGGAAGTAGAAGGGGGATTTGAAGCGGGTCTATATGTAGCGCGGATATGCATGGCAGACCTCGCTGATATAAGAATCAGCACTTTTGACCTCGGTAAATTCTCAGTACCGGCATTAGAGCTCACCACTGACCACCCTGTAATTGCCTGTATGGCATCGCAATATGCAGGATGGCGGATTAAAGTGAAGAAATTCTTTGGCATGGGGTCAGGTCCTGCAAGGGCGCTTTCGCTCAATCCGCGTGAACTGTATGAGAAGATAGGGTACGAGGATGATGCAACCGAAGCGGTGTTAATTCTGGAGAGTAATGCAATACCAGATGAAGAAGTAACAGACAAGATAGCCGAAGACTGCAGAGTGGACACTGAGGACCTGTATATTGTTGTCGTGCCAACAGCCTCTCTCGCTGGCTCCGTACAGATATCCGCGAGAGGGATAGAAACCGGTATACACAAGTTTGATTCCCTGGGCTTCGATATAAACACCATAAAACATGCTCATGGTATCATCCCGGTCTCGCCGGTCGTGGGCAGTGATGTGGAATGTATGGGCTCTACGAACGACTGCATCATATATTGTGGTCGCATGTATTACACGGTGGAGTATGATGACGTGGATGAGCTGAAGAGCTATGTGAAGAAAGTGCCATCGCTGAACTCACCGGATTATGGCAAGCCGTTCTACAGAACCTTCAAGGATGCTGGTTTCGATTTCTTTAAAGTGGATGCCGGTATGTTTGCACCTGCGGAGATCACAGTAAACGAGATAAAAAGCGGGAAAACGTTTACAAGTGGGAAGATAAATACGGAGATACTGCTGGAGTCTTTTGGGATAGAGACGCTGTGAATACCTGTGATTAAAAGGATTCGGCGAAGAGGAAAGAGGTGTGATTGCCGTTATATTTGATGCTGGGATTATAATAGGGCTTTACTTTGCAGAGAAAATAGAGAGGAAGAAACGCATGAGAAGATAGTTTGAGGTTTGGCACTGCTGGAGTATTACAAGGATAAGGGGTAGGAAAAAGCACCTTTAACACTTTTACCTACTCTCTTATTGTATGGGTATGAGCACCTTTGTCCTCTTTTTTGGTAGTGATATCCTGAGGATGCCATTTTTAAGCGAAGCGGAAGCTTTATCGGGGTCTATCGGTTCGGGCAATTTTATCTGCTTTCTGAGCTGCTGAAAGCTTATTCGCCTCTGAACGCTACCCCACCTCTCCCAGCAGACCGCTTCGCTCATCTTCGCTTTTATCTCCACAGAATCCTCTGTTGTATTTATCTCCACATCTTCCTTCTTCACTCGAGGCAGGTCAAGAGTGATAACTATCTCATCACCCCTATCTTCCAGTTCATGCAACGGCTCTAAATTGCCGTTATAACTCCACATCGCATCTCTTATCCGCCTTTCCAGACCCATTTCTTTTTCATCTCCTCTAACGATACATGAATGGCATATCCTGCTCCGCACTCTTCTGCATCTCGGAAGCGGATAGAGCAGTCTGACGCATAAGGTCTCGCGCCTTCAGTTTTATCTCCTCCTCCTTCTCCATCAACTCCCCCACATCTATGCCCAATTGCAGGAATTTATCAAGGGAGCCAATAGCTGATGCCGCGGCACCAGGGTCGGGATATACTGGGAAACACTGAGCGAGCAGAGAAAACGCATTCAGCCCCCTCTTGTAACATTCTCGCAGCATTACCGCATATGTACCAGCAATGAAACCTTCTTGCAGCAGTTCCACCTGCTTCGCCTTCAGCTCCTTCACCACTTCCTCGTTGTTACCCACCGCAAAGACCTCCGGCTTCTCTATATCCATCCTGTTCTTCACCGGTAAGCCGGTTATTGATATCACGAGTGCCGCATTTATACTGCTGAACCAGTCAGCAAGTGTTCGAGTCAACGGATAGACCGCATTTGGAGGTACTGCAATCTCAGACGAGACCACTATCACCTCTTCGTTGCCATACAAACAGAAAGGGCTCTTCAATTTGCCACCATGGATGACCATAACCGGTGGGAACAAATCAGATTCAATGTACCCTATCGCATTATATTTCATCTTCTCCACGATGTAGGATGCTGCAATCGCACCCACCAGACCAACATCCGGCAAACCCTCTATCACTATCGGATTCTTATGCTCCACCCCTTCCTCTTCCACTATGCTTACAATCCCTTCTTTCATGTATCTCAAATTGTGTATTTGTATTTATATTTAATTTAAACTATTTTTACATTTCGCAGTGTCTGTAAGTCTGTAAGATCAATGTAAAAGCACTGGTTGATACATCATGGAGAAAATACCCGGCTGGATAGAACAGCTTACTCATGCCGAAGTTGAAACGAGATCACAGGAGAGATAAAAGCCCTGCATACACGCATAGATGGAGTGGAGAAGGAAGTTGCAAGCTTGAGAAGCGAGATGATGACAAAGTTTGAGGCGGTGGAGGTGGATGGCAGGCTTACAGGATTAAATGCAAAAGTGGATGTTAAGTTCGATAGCTTGAGAAATGAGATGATTTTGCGATTTGAGGCAGTAGATTCACGGTATGATTCCCTGGAAGCGCGGATTCCAGTGATGGAGAAGAAGGTAACTGCATAGCGTCTCAGCACAAACCTCTCTTTTCTGCACTGTGTTTCCCGTGAAATCCAAGTTAAGTCCCATACATTATATAACAGCCAGTGAAATCAGTTATTATTGGGAGCAAATCCAGACCTTTAAGTCTGCATAAGCCGCCAGATGCCACTGAAATCTCGTCAAAATGTTTCACTTCGTCCCTCCTCACTCCCTCTCCTTTCATCACAACGGGCACGGGATCGCTGCTATGGCGCTTTATTGATACCGGCGTACTGTGGTCCGCAGTGATAATAATATACGCATCCGCGTCTTTCAACTCTGCTACAAGCTCTTTATCTATCCTTGTGATCATCTCCTTCTTGCCCTCGAAGTTGCCGTCATGCCCCATGCTATCGGTTGCTTTCACATGCACGAATACGAAATCATAGCTTCGCAATGCGTTTAACGCTGCTTCGGCTTTGTTACCAAGATTCGTATCACTCTTGCCTGTCGCTCCCTCTATCGGGATGACCGTCATACCGAGATATTTCGCCACTCCTTTATAGAGCGAAGCGCCAGCTACACAGGCAGCACTTAATCCAAATCGGTCACGTATTGAAGAGATCTTATTATAACTGCCTGCACCGCGTAGTAGAAGTATATTCGCAGGTAATTCACCTTTTTGTCTCCTCTCTTCGTTCACTGGATGCTTGTTCAGGATCTCATAGCTCCTTCTTACCAATTCGTTCACGATGCGTGCGGTCTTCCTCTCCGCTGAGCCTTCTTTCAGCGGTCTGCATTCGCTCACGACACCACCCTCAACGTGCGTATCCACATCAGAAACCAGTTTTGAGAGATTATCACCACGCATTACGAGTGCACATCTATGCTCTGTTGTATTCCTCAGTGATATCCTGATGTCATCTATTTCGAGTCCGTCAAGTGCATCAGCCAGCTCTTTACTGCCCTTTCTGCCCGCTCTACGGTCAATAATCCGCATATTGGCATCAACGGTAGCGAAATTTGCTCTGAATGCGACATCGCCCTCTCGCAGTTCCATATCTGCACCGAGTGCCTCGAAAACCCCTCTGCCCGGATAATACTCATACGGGTTATATCCAAAGAGAGAGAGATGAGCGGTATCGCTACCCGGAACTATCCCTGGTGATATCACGTCTATCAAACCGTTAATCCCGGCTTCGCTCACTGCATCCATATTAGGTGTCTCAGCAGCCTGCAATGGCGTCTTACCACCCACCGTCGGTCTGTCACCAAGACCATCACAGACGATCAATATCGCTCTGGCTTCGCTCTTCATAATTTCTATTCTAATTCCCTTCCTCCTCTTTCTCCTCTTCCATTGTTATTACTCCTCGTGGACACTCGTGTGCACAGATTCCACAGCCCTTGCAATAGTACAAATCCGCCTCAAAGAACCCGTCTTCCGTCTCTTCAATGCAGCCCTCAGGACAATAGATATAGCATATACCACACTTTGTACATCTCTCATTCGCACGAACTGGTCTCTCAGACCGCCAATCGCCGGTCTTATATGTGGATGCACTCCCCGGCTCGGTGACCACAAAGCCTGGTTTCAGGTCTTTCCACCCTATCATATCTCCGTTGCTCATCTTCTTAACTCACCACCGTCTCATTATACGCTTCTAACATCGCTTCCTGGTTCTTTATTGCGAGTTTTCCAAATCGGTCTTCCATTACCCGCTTCAACGATTCTAACTGCACTATGCCCGTTGCCTTCACAAGCGCTCCTATCATTGCGGTATTGACAATAGGTAAGCCCAGAACTCGCCGGGCGATACTCATCGCATCCACGGTTGCCAATCTGCCCAATCCCAGCTCCGATTTCAAAGCTTCATGTGCTCTTTTTGTGCTCACTACTGCTATACCTCCTTCTTTGAGTTGTGAGAGTACAGTGCCTATATGCAACAGACCGGGGTCAAGCACGACGAGTACATCCGGTTCGGTTATCTCAGCCCTTATTTTTATTCGCTCACGCTCGTTCACTCGCAAGAAAGCAAGAACAGGTGCCCCTCTACGTTCTGGACCAAAAGAAGGCATTGATTGGGCATGTTTACCTTCAGCGATAGCCGCATGTGCCACCAGCTCTGCCAGCGTCACTCCTCCTTGCCCTCCCCTGCCATATACACAGATCTCAATCATATCATCCATCATACATACCTGCCTATCCTATTATTTTATGAAGGGCAATTTTAATAAAATAAGCTTTGGGTTCAGGTTTCGTACTCCGTGGGGTCTTCCACGCCCGCATCCCTGAACCCTCTCCGGCGGTGCTGACATGATTCACAGAGACCGCAATGCTTCTCACCGCCAAGGTAACATGAATAAGTGAATTTTAACGGAGCTCCTACTTCTATTCCTTTCTTTATTATCTCAGGTTTCAATAAGTCCACAAGAGGAGCTCGAACCTCAGGAGGAGTGGAGAAAGAAGCCACTGCCTTCTCCAGCACTACATTGTATCGCTCGACAAATTCCTTACTGTTGTCTGGATAAGACTTCGCCTCCTCGGCATTGAAGCCAACGAAGATACTATTCGCTGAGATTGCTTCCGCATACGCACTTGCTAATGATAAAAGGACCAGATTACGACATGGTACCCATGTGGAGGGTGTCTCATTCTTCTCCAGTTTCACTTCCTCGCCAGCAGGGACAACCTTCCTATAATCGGTCAACGCGGAACCCCCAAGCTCTTTGATCATATCAATAGTGGTGAATTTCAAATCAGCAGCGCCCAAATAAGCTGATATCCTCTTCACTGCTTCCCGCTCTCTCAACTCCGCACGCTGCCCGTAAGATACATGTAAGACATACAACTCATATCCCTCACGTGATGCGATTGTTGCCGCAACCGTCGAGTCTATTCCGCCAGAACATACACACACTGCTAATCTTCCCATTTCTCATCATTGTGCCAAATAAATAGCAAGCAGAAATGCAGAAATTAAGACCTCCAATCCAGCACCACTATCTCCATCTCATCTGGTGGTGGCAAATCGGTTTTACGAAGCGAAAGTTTCTCCTCCTCCCTCACTCGCTTCTTACCCCGCAGAAAGCTATCCACCTTATTTATATTCAATCGCAGAGGTGATGTCTTATAATGCATTGGTATCGCTATTTTTGGTTCCAGCTGGTTCAGTACCCTATTAGCGCCGCTCGCATCTATCGTGTACACACCTCCAACGGGTATGAACAGCACATCTATATCTCTCTCCCTGATGCTTCTTACCTGATTCTCGTCCAGAATATGCCCCAGATCGCCCAGATGGCATAATCTTATATCGTCTACATCAAAGAGAAAGACAGTATTCTCGCCCCTCTCCACGCCTTTTGAGGTATCGTGGTATGTATCAATGCCAAGAAATCTTATCCCGCTGGCAATATGCTCCCCTGGTCCTCTCACTACTTCTGGATTGCCCTTCACTGCCGCTACATTATTATGGTCGTAATGCTCATGACTGACAGTGACGACATCAGCCCGCAAATCCGGCATTTGATACCCTATGCTCTCGTCATAAGGGTCTGTAACTATCACCACCCCTGCTTCACCTGATATCTCAAAACAGGCATGTCCACACCATCTTATCTCCATCTTATTCTCACCCCTAAACTTTATATCATATTATATGAGTGGGATATATACATATATAATGAGGATAGGTTTTTTCGTCCGGGAATATCCGGCGAGGCTGGTTGAGTTCGTATCAGAAGATGAAAGGATATTGCATTACGGCAGTTGCGATCTGTTCGTTGCGCCATCGGTATATGAACCTTTTGGCATCACTGCACTGGAAGCGATGACGATGGAGAAACCTGTTGTAGCTGGTGCCATGGGTATAAGTGGATTCCGCGATTTCGTAATCCCCTCTGGTCATGACCAGACAGGTATCCATGTGGATGGCAGTAATTCCCCCGATATAGCATGGAGGATAAACATCTTGCTGGATGATATGGAGAATACTAGAGAGATGGGAAAAAGAGGCAGGATGCGAGTGAAGAAGTATTTCACATGGGATAAAATCGCAGAATATACTGTCTACTGTCTCAATCTATGAAGAAGTGTAAATAGGGTTGATAAAGAAGTAGCGAGAATATATAAATAGAAGTGGGTATATGTGAACGGTAAAATCATAAAGATGCTGGAAATAGAGAACCTGACGGTGGAAGTAGCAGGGAAGGAGATCCTACGTGGTTTATACCTGAATATCGAGCGTGGAGAGGTGCATGTATTATTTGGACCAAATGGCTGTGGTAAGACAACCCTTTTGTTGACTATACTTGGTTTTCCAGGCTATAAGGTCAAAAGCGGGAGTATAAAATTTAAAGGTGTTGATATAACAAATTTACCAACCAACGAGCGAGTGAAGCTGGGGATGGGTGTATCATTCCAGCATCCACCTCAGATAAGGGGCGTCACGCTCGGCGACATGGTGAATATCGCACAGGGTAGAAGCGAGGCATCAATAGATGAAGGTATGATAGAGCTTGCAGCGAGGGTAAATATCCCCTCTGAGTTCCTTAACCGGGATGTAAATCTCGGTTTTTCCGGTGGCGAGGTGAAGCGGTCGGAGATACTCCAGCTGATGGCGCAATCACCGGAGTTCATTATGTTCGATGAGCCTGATTCCGGTGTTGATGTGGAGAACATAGAGCTTATAGGCGGGATAATGTGTGAACTTCTGGACAGGAATAAGTTGCCGAGTAAGAGAGCACGTGCGGGACTTATAATTACCCATAGTGGTTTTATCATGCGCTACATAAAAGCTGACCGCGCGCATGTGATGCTCGATGGCAGTATAGCCTGTTCTGGTATGCCTGACGAGATAACAAAGAACATAATGGAAGGGGGATTTGAGAAATGTGTGGAGAAATGCAGGGTGAGGTGAATGAATAAGCGAGATATGCGAGATATGATAGAGCGCGCGAAGCGTGCACGAGAGAAGAAAGCAGGTCTGGGCGATGACATCAACCTCGAGCGTTATAATACAGAGACCAGAGAACACGATGCTCTCAAGTCGCTCGCCGAAGTTCCTCAGGAGTATAAGCAGAATCTGCTTCGTGCTGGCATTGAACCTTCTGAGAGTGGCAGGTCCGGCTCTTTCCTGCTGCAAGACCGCTCTGTGGTATTCTCGCGTGTGAAATTCCCCGGTCTGGAGCTTATGAGCACCACAGAAGCATTGAAACAGCATGAATGGCTCGCAGATTATCTATGGAGGGCAATACCTGTTGATTTGGATAAATATACCTCTGATGTTGAATTAGACCAGATGAATGGTTATTTTATCAGAGCAAAAGCCAATTCGAAGGTAACTATTCCGGTCCAGGCTTGCTTATTCATTACTACTGATAAAACCGGGCAGAAGGTTCACAATATCATAATTGCAGAAGAGAACTCGGAGCTTCATATTATCACTGGCTGTTCCGTTGCTCATGCAGTCAAGTCAGCGCTTCATCTCGGCGTTTCTGAGTTCTATGTGAAGCGCGGTGCCAAAATCACTTTTACTATGATACACAACTGGAGCGAAGGTGTGGAGGTGAGACCAAGAACCGCAGTGGTGATAGAAGATGACGGGACTTTCATAAGCAACTATATCTTAATGACACCGGTGAAATCACTTCAAACGTATCCAACTGCGTATTGCGAGGGTAAGAATGCGAGAGCTAATTTTCAATCCATCATCTATGCATCAGGCAATGCCCGAATAGATACGGGCTCAAGAGCAGTGCTGAAGGGCGAACGCAGCAGAGCGGAGATCATCTCCAGAGTGGTCGCTACCGATAACGCGGAGGTCATCGCACGTGGTGAGATGATAGGCGAGGGTGCAAATGCAAGTGGACACATAGAATGCAGGGGGTTGATACTCTCTGATAATGCGACAATAACCTCTATTCCAGAACTCAAAGCTGTTCGTAAAGACCTTGACCTCTCGCATGAAGCTGCGGTGGGTAAGATAGCAGAGGAGGCGATATTGTACCTGATGGCTCGTGGCTTGAGTGAAGAAGAAGCCACATCAGTGATCATTCGCGGTTTCCTGAATGTTGACATCACTGGACTTCCTGATGCGCTTGCGCGTGAGACGAAGAAGATGCTCGATATGAGTCTGGAGAAGGTGATGTGAAGACCCTGATAATATTGTAAAAAGTATCTCGTTCCGCCGCTATCTTATTAGCTCCTCTGATAAGTGCCACTATGTTTGCAATTGCAAGTGTGCATGGCGTCTTTGCACCCGCTGCATGTGTAACCTTCTCACCCATCAACGTACCGTCTATGTCATTTGCACCATAATTCAACGCAACCTGTGCAAGCTTTGCACCAAGTGCAACCCAGTACGCCCTTATACTCCTGAAATTACGCAGTACTATCCTCGAAATTGCTATCGTCTTGAGAACGTCGATTGGGTTCGCTTTATGCCTGATATGCAACCCAAGTTCTGTGTTCTCAGGATGAAATAGAAGAGGAATGAAAGATACAAACCCGCCAGTCTTCTCCTGCAGCTCCCAGAGCCTGAGAAGATGGGTAGCACGATCTGCCGGCTGTTCTACATGCCCGAAGAGCATCGTCGCATTACTTCTCAGACCAATACTGTGTGCTATCTCCATGATCTTGAGCCATTCCCCTGCTCCCAGCTTCCCCGGACATATGATTCTCCTTATCCTCTCTTCAAGGATCTCCGCTCCACCACCCGGCAATGCTTGTAGTCCTGCATCCTTCAATCTCAGCAGTACCTCCTTCACGCTCATACCCTCTATCTGTGATAGAAAATATATTTCAGTGGCGGTAAGTGCTTTGATACAGACTTTGGGGAATCGCATTCTTATCTGATTGAAGATATTCTCGAAGTATTCTACGTCCATTGCAGGATTCAATGAACCAACGATATGAAGCTCAGTAGCGCCCTTCTTTACCGCATCTTCAACCTGTCCCAATACTTCCTCAACACTCATGAAGTACGCTTCTTTATCCTCAGGCTCACGATAGAAAGCGCATAAGGGGCATCTTGCAACACAGATATTCGTATAATTTATATGCCTGTTAATGACGAAAGTAACTAAATTCCCATCTTCACGATTTATACGATCTGCTCGTTCTCCGAGTTCATGAACGTCCTCTTTAAATAACTCTTCTATCTCTTTACGTCTCACCACAGCTCTAATAGTCCCCTTCTATCCCAGGAGCTATAAATCTATCCTCTTCTGTCACGTTAATCAAAGAGTATGAATATATACATCCACGTCCACATCCTCTTATACATCTTATTTAGGTATGGATGGAAAAAGGATGTCCAAAGGCGGTTTAGAGATAAACCCTGCTCGCTCTGCTCGTCCATAAAGCGTATCGAGCGCTTTTATCACTTTGTCTGACATCTCGTACGTGTCCCTGTTCACGTACATCAGTACAAATTGCCGCAACTGCTCTTCTTTCGCACCTCTTGAATATCTCATTGCATACCTCAAAGCCTCGTCTACGTTCTTCAGCGCATACTGCACGCTCTCACGCATAGCATCGAGGAATTCCAATTGCTGATCCACTGGTATAGTTCGCTTTATGCAATTAATGCCGAGAGGAAGAGGAAGACCTGTCTTTTTATGCCACCATTCACCCAGGTCAAGTATTTTTACCAGTCCCTGATCCTTGTAGGTCAGTTGAGCCTCGTGTATTACCAGTCCGGCATCAACTTCCCCACGCTTCAACGCCTCAACGACCTCGTCAAACCTCATCTCGACTGTATTTATATCAGCAATCGCTAACTTCAGTATCAGGTTCGCTGTTGTGTACTTTCCGGGCACTGCCACCTTCTTCCCTTCTAACTCCATATCCCTCCTCCCCACCACCACCGGTCCGTATCCATCGCCAACACTCGCACCAGCAGAGAGAATACGATATTGAGAATAAAGAAATGCATAAGCGTGCACGGAAAGTGCAGTGACATCTATCTCTCCACCAAAAGCTCTCCTGTTCAGTGCTTCAATGTCATCAACCACATGCTTTACCCGCACCTTGGTCGCTATTTTACCTTTCAGCATCCCATAGAAGAGGAACGCATCATCAGCATCTGGAGTATGAGCTATGATCATAGTTGTTTTATTGGTATTCTTATTTATAATATAAGTAGTGATAGTGATTTTAACATTTTTAATTATGTTAATTGTGCTTGTAGGTCTATCACAATTACAATTACATTTACAAATCCATTTCTACCACAGCTATAAAATAAAAGGGCAGGATAATACATATTAACGCGATGCAGCGATTATGCATAGTCTGCAAAGGCTCGCGCCTATTGTGCGGTAGGGATACTTGTCCACTGCTCGCAGCTTTGAAACAGAAGACCAGGTTTGCGGAAGTCTGTGGCGACAAAAAGGACTTCTTTGGTCCTTCAACTTCCGTATTTGTTGGTCGGATAGGCTACCCCTGCGTAAATGCGGGTCCAATGGCGGTATTAGGGTCAGAAGCAGAAGCGGAAGCAGCGGAATCTAACGTCAATCTTGGAAGACTGGAACAGCCGTATGAGTGGCTCGCACAGGGTCTCGGCATGGCTGAGATCATAGAACTACGCAGTACGACATTGCGGTCGAAACGCTGTGAGCATGTAAAATCGGAGTCAAAATTCGTCTCGGACATGACCGAAATAGCTCTGGCTCAGCAGCCCGTGGATGTAGAACTCAAGTTTAAGAATAAACCGTCATTTAAACTCACGTTCTCCGATGTCCTGCGACCGACGGGTGCCAGTGTGAACGTGGAAGCAATGAAAGTTACCGAGAATCCGAAGATACCGAAGAAAGTCGATCGTATCGTCTCTGACGACATCAAAGCAGTAGAAGCCGCTCAGGAACTGTACAACCTCGGCATGGACGTGTACAAAGTATCAACAATCCTATCTTCAGGTGCGTTAGGTTCGCATAGCGCACAAAAGATGGTGCCCACGAGGTGGAGCATCACGGCAACCGATGATATCATCTTCAAGAAGCTGGCTACAGAGTTCAAAGAATATCCGACCATTGACACCTATTACGTCTACGAATCATCATATATGGACAATCACTTCCTGATACTGCTGATGCCTTCATTATTCGAATACGAGAACTTCGAAGTGTGGTTCCCCGGCTCTATCTGGAGCGATGCGTTGAGTCCGCGACCCGCAATCATAGAGGAATACGAGGGGTTTAAAGGCAGGAAGAACTATGCTGCGAATGAGGGCGGCGGATATTATGCTGCGAGATTAGCAGTTGCAGAAGCGTTACACAGAATGCGGCGGCAGGCGGGTGTTATGGTATTCCGACAAATCTATCCTCAATATTCCGTTCCACTCGGCGTCTGGGTGGTGCGAGAGACCGCACGGGCTGCATTTAGAAACAGAAACCGTCCCGAGAAGTTTGATACCAAAAGCGAGGCACTAAAGTACATTGATTCACGATTACGATTACGTGCAAAAGAAAAAGAAGGAATAACGTTAGATATTAAGGATTTCGAGCCGCTGAGCAGGATATTAAGACAGAAACGACTTACTGATTTCTAACTCGTGCTTGACCCGCCACGCCATGTCACGTCAATGCTTTATCCGCACCATAGTCGCTATTTCATTGCACCTTCCAGCATTCCATATTCTTATTTATATAAGAACATATCCACTTATAATACATATCTATCATAGATGAAATGCCAGGACATGACTATACAGGTTCAATTTTAAAGTTCCTCATCTTATGTGGACCTTCAAGCAAGTATGCAATTGCAAAGGGCGCTAACATCTCGTACCCGACGGTATTGAGGAAGATTCCCGGTATGGTAGCAGCACATGTAATCCAGAAGATAGGTGTGGGGAAGCGCGGTGCGGAGATATACGTGGCTACTCCCAAAGGCACACTCATCGCTTATTTCGGTGGACTTGTGCGTACCCCGGAACTATTTATGGCTCTTCCAATGATTATGAAATACGTCCAAATATCCTTAGAGGATTTACCCGCAGTCAAGAATCCATTTGAGTTCATTGTGGGTGAACTGCCATTCAAATTATCACAATTAGAGGATTTGAAGGTGGAAGAGGCAGTGAGTATCCTTGGCGTGATACTCATCTGGCGGCATGAGGAGTGGTATCATGAGATAGGGAAGAGCGAGCTTAAGAAGTTATTATCTTGGACTGAGAATTATCGTATCTTACGATTCCTCGTCGCGGGCTCTGTGAATACACTTCAGAAGATGGGTGAGCAGGCGATGGAATTGAGTATGCGAGCGGATAAATTTTTAGCTGAGATTGAGGAACTGGTAAGATAAGGTAAGGCTATGAACTCAGCTTCTGGAGCATATCTCCGAATTCTGAGGGTATAATCCCGGTAGCGCCCATCGTTTTTGGATGAAGGTCTATTTCAAGTACCACATGGTCATGCCCGAGCCATTTCAATGGTTGCACGGTTCTTGGACCGTTGGTAACAGAGAAGACCTCGGTATTTATGCCGTAGCTGCGCAGTGGTACTGCATGAGGTACCCCCAGCAGGACTACGAAATCACAGTTCGAATAGTTAGAGCGAATTAAAGCTGCTGCCCTCTCGCCCGCAATCGGGTACTCATCCAGACCTCCGATTATATGATCTATTCGTATACCTTCTGCCGCTAACTCCTCTATAATTCGAACGGAATAGCCTCGTATCTTACTCAGCCCGATGGTACTGTCGAGATTCGCGATATTAACAATTTGTGCTGGCGCTGCAACCCGATTTAATGCCCTCAGAATGTCTGCGAACATGAATGCAGTCTCCTTCTTCGCATTTAAGACGCACACACCCTTTTTACCCATATTGATGAGTTCAAGTAACCGTTTTGCAACGTCTATCTTGGAATCACCCTTGGATGGTGGTATATAGTTCCTGCTGGCTGCACCTACCTCCTTCTCTATCTTCGTCGCCGCGTCGAGTATCCTCTTCTGCCGCTCGAATTCAGCAATGCTGATTATACCTGCCTTATAAGCGGATTCGAGAGTTAAGATAACTCCTGTTGTGTTATCTCGGTATCCAGCATGCACGTTTACTGCTATCACACTGCAACTGACTCCGCTATCCTCTATCGCTCTGTTCAGGTCTTCTCCAATTATCATGCTCGAGCATGTACCGACAACGCCCATCAGTCTGGGCTGAAACATCTCCTCCGCCTTCCTCAGCACATTCACGAGCGAGTCATGACCACCGAAGACAAAGTTACTCTCGTTCATTGCTGTGGTCAGAACATGCATGCCATCTTCTTCAAGTAGCCTGCTATGCTTAAAACTGCAGCCTGCAGGTCCATGCATCACTGCTACGTCCACATCAAGGTCCCGGAGCGTATACAACGCTGCCACTATCGCACTTGGTCTCGGATGCAATATCATCTCTTCACTCATCTCTTACCATTTCTCCCCTTCTGTTTTCATACTAATTTAATTATAATGCTTAATTATAATGCCAGTATGGCTATCACCTTCGGCGGGTAAGAGCCCATGTAGGAGGCGCCAAAAGAAGCAATCTCGCCCCTTAAATCCCCTATTGTCAGATTTATCCCCTCCTCCTGTACCATCTCTCCCTTGAATGCTCTTGATAACAGATTATGAAGAGTCGGGTCAGTCACCTTCAATCCCCGCCTTGCCACGTGTACATTCCCCATCCGGTGACCTGATTTCAGTACCTTATATAACAAGATCGCACCTCCGCCTGACTCGAAGATCAGCATCAACACATCCCAGCTCCCAATATCCTGTATTCTATATGATAGTAATTCACCAGAAACAAGAAAAGAGAGCATCATATCTTTAAACTCCCTTATATACGGCGGTTTTGCATTCTCCATCCACTCGCGCATCATGCTCGAGGGCATTAAAATTCGTCTGGCTATCTCATAACATAAACCCTCTTCCACCCAGTAGTGGGATGTAGAGCGCCGATAAGGCTTCTCTGGCGGGTTTTTAGTGATATCAAAGAAGTATGTATGTCCTATCTCATGTGCACATGCGAACCGCTGTCTGACCAGCGGCAGCTTCTTATTTAGCTTCATCTGGAAACCATCTTGACATGGCAGAATCAGCGCATCGGTGTCCAGTACCACTCGTTCTATCTCTATCACCTTCCGCTCTTTTGCTACTATCTCGGGATTGACCGGAGGCACTTTCTGTCCAGCTTTAGCCACAATATGCTCCACATCGTCAAATAAAGCCATCTTTACATCACTCTTGAAATCTTCAAACCCGTTGATAGTCGGCGATTCACCAAGGAGCTGCTTACCCAGCCACATCCAGAGCTCCTTTTCTTCCTCATACCTGTTGCTACTACTGCTCATCCTCATCTTTTTTAAATTAAATATTAAATAAGTATTTTCAAGCCCGACCAAATCTGGTGTATATTCAGTCCCACCGTGTGTAATACCACATAAGCGCCAAGAAACGTTCCTATCATGCTGCCGATATTTGCACATGCAGCTACAAGGATAATTTTAAACATACTATTCCTCATCAAGTCACGCAATGACTCCACATTCAAGATACTCTTTGCATCTTCTGCTGTTGGTCTCCTTAATCGCGCTTCCATCAAGCCAGCAAACCAGCCTGCGGCTAAAAATGGGTTCAAAGAGGTCAATGGTGCCATTGCAAATGCGGTGAGTGCAGATAAAGGATGCCCACGCGCCACCACCACCCCTATTGCTGATAAGCTCCCATTTATTATAAACCACCAGAAGAAAGCTTGCAGTAATATATTGAGTGGGATACCGGATAATAAGATAACCAGTAAGATAGCAATGAGAACCACGCTCAACCCGATTCCAAGCAGATTCTTCATGTTCAGCCTGCTTGTAGGAAGTGAACATAACTCTTCGCGTGGTGGTATCAACTCAGGATGGTCGAGTAGTCGCTTTATACCCATAACATGACCTGCTCCAACCACAGCCACTATCTTCTTTTTCTTATCACCTGTACCGGAAGAATGAAGATGAGTAGCAGGAGCTTGAGCTTGAGCTTGAGCCTGAGCCTGGAGTTCGAGCAAACTACCAGCTATATATGCATCCCGCTCATCCAGCAGTGCAGTAGCCGCACCCGGAGAGAACTCCCTCAACTCTTCTATCAACTCTGTTACCACATCCTCATCGGTTATCCTCTCTAAATCTATCTCTTTATTATCCTTGTCCATTAGCTTCTTCCTCTTTCCAAAACCGCCCATGTTCGCAATGGCAAAGATGATAGAGAATAGCATCTTCATCTTTTCTAAGAACTTCATCTTCTTCCAGAACCGCTGCATCGTTATCTGTATCGGTCTGTCAACCAGAGCGACTTCACAGCCGAGCGCTTCTGCCTTCTTTATAGCCATCATCATCTCTGCTCCGGGTTCTATACCGAGCTCACTGCCCATTCTCTTCTGTACATATGCCAGCAGCCAGTGTGTGAGCATTAAAAAAGGCTTACCCCCTTCTATAGCATCCTTCACCGAGAAATCTCCGATATTGCCCTTTAATGCATCATATCTACTTTGACAAAGCTCAACAGCGACTATATCTGGCTTTTCACGCTCTATTACCTCCTCTACCTCCCGCACACTCTTCTCCAAGATATGCCCTGTCCCAACCAGGATTATGTTGTCAGCCATGCACTGCTCGTTAATATCCTATTTGTTCCCGATTTATAAACTATAAACCCCTATATCTGTTCCTGTTTTGAGCGATACCTCAATATTGCAGCAACGCCCCCAAACGCGCGTTTCAACTGTGCACCCTCTTCGAAATCCGTTGTTACCAGCTCCACATTCGCACCCGTCTCCTCAGCTCTCTCTACAAGCTCATGCAGGAGCTCCGTATCGAGTTCCGTTGAGAGCAACAGAGTGTCCACAGCCCCGATTGCCAATTTCTTCCGCACTTCCTCTGCTCCATACGTCACCATCCGGTCATCATTTGCCAGGAGCTTCATGAACCTCACCATCAGCTTTTTCTCCCTTACCAAATCCAGACTTTCTAACGCCTCTTCAGCCTTCTCCACCAGTTCATATAAGCCTGATTCATCGGTATATGCGACATCAAAAGCGCCGAGGAGTTTATTCCGAAGCTCATAATGGAGATATGCACCCTTCAAAAATTCATCCTTTGTTGGGCTTGGACCACCGATCAGGATACCTTTAAGATCGCCCGCAGGTAACAATATCCGGGTTGCGTGCTCTCCTATCCGCTTATAGAAATCCTCTATTGCAATCTCTCGTAGTCGCTGGAATCTCGGTGCTGATTGCCCCCCTTTTCTTATCTTGCCAGGAACAGAAGATGTGAGGTGCTTCAGTGATTCCACCACCTTGCCATTCAGAATACCTATCGTTGCTTCTCTGCGGTCAAGTACAATCAAGCCGTATTTCTCCTTCTCCTCTACCATCTCCTCCAGCGGTTTTAGGTAGAATGTGGAGTCACAGTGATAGATATAAGAGATGACCTTCTCCGGTGGGTCTACGATGTATGTCTCTATATCCGTCTTGTCGCCTCCCTTGTCTATTGCGCCACAGAAGATAACCACACCGTTCTCGCCCACATACAGATATTTTAATTTGGACATGATAGAATCAAGTGAGCTCTGTACATTCGTTCGTGTTGATTTGCTCTTTATATTCATCGCCTGTCCATATTCCTCCCTGAGGTGCGATGTGACATCCGATATCTGCTTGTCAGGGGGGATATAGACAGAGATAAGCTCCGTACCTCTACCTCCCTTCCTCCTGAGCTCTTCCAATACCTTCCTGAATTCATACTTCTTTATCCTATCCATTTTCTTCACACAAACTTTACTTTTTATGGAAATTTGATGCGGCAACCGGGATTCGAACCCGGGTTACAGGCTTTTCCCCAACTTTTTAATGATTATATTATAAGCTGTTGGGAAGCCCGTGTCCTACCACTAGACTATTGCCGCCGCCCTTCTATATCGCTCCAAAAATTCGTTATATTCTACTGCCAGCGTGGTGGCGGCAGAGATAACCGCTTCTAATGCATCCCCTCTCTTCATCTTTACATATAGAACCGGATTGCTCATCAGTTTGTGCCTGATGTGATAGGTGGCGATGTCCACATCCTCATTCTCTAACAGCTTGGACATCAATGGCGCTAATAGCGTATGATCCTCCCCTTCTATCTCCACTCGTAATTCCCTGCTACTCCTCTCTAAAATCCTTACCTTCCTCTCCTCGCTCATCTCATATCAGACCCTTACCATAATCCTCTGATAACTTCCGCGTCTCAACCCTCTTACACCTCTCGCATGATAATACATTCCCTCTCCTCTTCAGGTCACGTTTGCATTTCATACACATCGCCTTTATCACACCTAAATCCTTCGCATCTGTGCTCAATCTCAATGTCTTCGCATCTATCACCCTCGCCTTTACCAGATCAAGATAACCAAACTCCTGTCGTAAATCCGTTACATAACCGCTTTTCACATTGGATATGTGGATGATGCCCTGGCTGGGAGCAGCAACTTCCCGCTTCTCCTTACCTTTCACGCAAGCTATATTCACAATTGTAACGTTATCCTTTATATCAACAACCTGACCTATCACCACGTCACCCTCTTCAATCGTTGGGGGTGTCTCGACCTTCGGGTGCACGTATATAACCCTGTTATCTCCTATACTCACTTCTCCAATCTGAGAGGCATATAAATTGCCACCTTCATCATATACACCGCTACCCGGGATGAACTCCTCAGAAGTACCCAGGAAATCCCCCGGCAACACAAACTTATCTCCTCTTTCCATCTTCTTACTTCTCCCCGTTCACTTCAATTATTCTATCTCTCTTATAGAATAGAGTTAAGTTAAAGGAATAAAAAGGGAGTAAGGATAACATAACTATAATCTCATAGCCCGGTAACAAGGTCGAGTAAGGCAGTTTTTGGATCTTTCGCCTTCACCACCCCGGAGGCAAGTAATACACCATCTGCACCCAGTTCGATTGCTCTTCGAACATCTTCACCGTTTGTAACACCTGCACCACAGAGTACTATACAATCTTTGTGTAGTCTCTTCACCTCTGCCACCGTATTCGCCACTATCTCTGGGTCCACCTTCGATACCGCTTTCCTGCTTCCTATTAACTCCGGTGGTTCAATTGCAATAGCATAGGGTTTTAATTCCGCAACTGCACGGCTTACCGGGATATTATTCGTACAAACGATTGTCAGCAGGTTCAAGCTCGATGATTTCCTCACTATAAATTCTATATCAGCTATCCTGAGCCTGTGCTCAGAATGATTCGCCAGGGTTCCGGTAGCACCCGCTTCTCTTACAGATTCCAGTGTTACGAACCCGGTATGACTACCAGGCTCTACAGCATCCACATGCTGTGCAAAGCATGGGATATTAACAGCCGAAGCTATCTTCGCAAGTTCGACCTGCTGCGGACATATAGCAATATTCACCCCCTGCTTCGATGCTACATCCTCACATATCTTCGCAAGTTCAAAACCCCGCCTGCCCGCCGATTCCGCATACGACTTCACATTCAATACTATCACTGGTGTTCCAATCTTCGTTCCATCCATCCCCTCTTCACCTCCTTACCTCCTTGCCTTAATTTCCTTAATATTGTAAAGAAGACATATTCATATGAAACAGAGGATATAATAAACATAAGTATTTTAGTCTATTATTTGCATTATTCCGCCTGGACACACTTCCACACATTTCATACATCGTGTACATTTATTATAATCCACTTTCACTGGTTCTGACCTCTCTATTGCACCTTCCGGACATTCATCGACACATATATAGCACGCACCACATTTTCCAATCGCTGCCACATATACACTCTTATTATATTGGTATCTATTAAATTCTGCCATTTCTATTTCTCATACAAGCCTCCGTGAATGCTTTGAACGGTGGTGAGGGTCTACCTGGTCGTGACTTAAATTCAGGATGGAACTGAGTAGCGAAGAAGAACGGATGTCCTTCAATCTCCATAATCTCCATTCTCAATCCACTCCTGTCTGTACCTGAAAACACCACCTCATTTCGCTCTATTATATCTATATATTCAGGATTCACCTCGTACCGGTGTCTGTGCCTCTCAATAATCTTCTTCTTACCATATACACGCTCAGCTAATGTACCTCCTCTTATAAATACCTCATAATCACCCAGTCGCATCGTAGCCCCTTTATTGCTCATTCCTATCTGCTCCTCCTGCAGGGTTATAACCGGATGAGGAGTCTCAGCAACTTCAGAGCTGTTAGCATCCTCGAGTCCCGCAATATTTCTCGCCGCCTCTATCACCGCCAATTGAAAGCCGAAGCAGAGTCCTAAGAAGGGTATTCTATTCACCCTCGCATATTCTATCGCCTTCATCTTCCCTTCTGCACCGCGAACGCCAAAACCCCCGGGTACAAGAATACCATGAACATCCGTGAAGAAATCATCCAGATTCGCATTCGCTTCCAGATCCTCTGCTTCTATCCATTTCGGCTCCACTTTACAGCCCGTTTCTGTAGCAGCGTGTTTCATCGCTTCTTTTATGCTCAGATAAGAATCTTCTAAACCAGTATATTTTCCCACTATCGCTACTCTTATTCGCTTATCATTATCGCCAGCTGATCTACTCCGCTCTATCATCTCCATCCAGTGGCGGTCATCTCTCAACGACTCTAATTTCAGCTTATCCATTATGTGAGTGGCAATACCCTCTCGTTCAAGAAGCAATGGTACCTCGTATATGTCATCAGTATCAGGAGCACTTATAACCGCCTCGGGCTTCACATTACAGAACATCGCTATTTTACGCTTCACTGCCTCTCCCAACGCTTCCCTGACCCTGCACACTATTATATCAGGTTGCAGCCCAAGTTCACGGAGTGCCTTCACTGAATGTTGTGTAGGCTTCGTTTTTGGCTCTCCCAGCGTGGTAAAAGGTACCAGTGTGAGATGAACGAGGATGAAATCGTTCTCTTCTTCCTCACCATGCATCTGCCTTACTGCTTCGAGAAAGGGCATGCTCTCTATGTCACCGACCGTACCGCCTATCTCAACTAGGCAAATATCTGCTTCACTATTCTCTGCTACTCTCCTTATCCGCGTCTTTATCTCATCTGTCACATGCGGTATGATCTGAACAGTCTGCCCCAGATACTCCCCCCTACGCTCGCGCTCTATCACCGAAGAATAAACGACGCCGGTGGTGATATTGTGCTCGCGCCTCAGTTCAACATCCATAAACCGCTCGTAATGCCCGAGGTCAAGGTCCACCTCAGTGCCATCGCCCAACACATAAACCTCCCCATGCTGATAGGGATTCATCGTTCCCGCATCTATATTTATATAGGGGTCTATCTTTATTGGTACAACTTCATAACCTCTGTTCTTCAATATTCTACCGATAGACGCCATTGTAATGCCCTTACCAAGTCCACTCATCACTCCCCCGGTCACCACTATGTATTTCATACTCATAATCACACGAAAAACGAAGAACGAAGATAAACAGAATTTACTCCTTCATTTCAAACTTCTCAATACTCAGTTTACCCTCTTCTGTCTCCACTAACTTCTCTACTTTATACTCCGCTTCATCCAATTTCTTGTTGCAGAACTTGCATAATTCCATTCCTTCCTCGAATATCTTCAACGATTCCTCCAGTGTAAGATTTCCTTCGCCCAGCTTCTCTACTATCTGCTCTAACTGCTTCATTGCATCTTCAAAACTCACATTCTCCTCTTTTGTTTCCACTACACCATCACCATCTTAAAATTAATATTCATGTATGAGTAATTAAAATCTTAATCGGGAACGTGGGAACAATGGACAGGAGGTTTATAAGAAGCGGAAAAGCTAAGGATATTTACAGAAGAAGCGATGGCTGCATCGTATTCGTCTTTACAGACCGCGTTACTGCATTTGATGGTGCTAAGAAGGGGGAATACCCGCATAAAGGTGAGATATGTTGCAGATTATCCTGTTTCTGGTTCGAGAAACTCGAGAATGAGGGCATAAAGACTCATTTCAGGGGATATATACCACCGAATGAGCTGGTGGCTGAGGAGGTATCGCTTCTTCCTGTTGAGGTGATAGCGCGTAACTATCTCTATGGCTCGCTCTGGAGACGATATAAAAGAGGGGAGGTAGACCTCAGTGGCTTCATACACGGTGATGGCAGCGAGGCGGAACCACTAACCAGTACCTATGTGGAGTACACAACGAAATTTGAGCCTACAGATCGTCCAATAGAGGAAGAGGAGATATTAAGCAGGGCATGGATGAACAGAGATGAGATAGAGCATATAAAAGAGGAAACACTGAAGATAGGTTCGATAATGAGCTCATATCTAATCCAGAAGGGCTTGATACTCGCTGATTACAAACTTGAATATGGCAGGAGCAGAGAAGAAGGAAGAGAAGGTGAGATAATCCTTGCAGATGAAGTGGGCACGCCGGATGTATGCCGGTTCTGGGATAGCGAGGCATATAATAGCAGAGGAGAGGTGGTCAGCCTGGATAAGGATGTATTTCGTGAGGCTAAAGGTGAGCTTCCTGAGGTATATCGTGAAGTTTACAGACGTATTCTCGGGCATCAATGACAATAATCAATCATCAAGCTTCAACCGCCAGATACGATTCTGATAATCTCAATTTCAGCTTCACTGGCGACCTTTTCATCCTCAGGGACCGGTCTACCATTGGATAGTACGAGTACTTCCACGGGATTTATACCCAATCTTGCAAGTAGCGCCTCATAAGTATCAGATTTAGTTTCAGTTTCAGCTTCAGTCTCAACCTCTGACTGTGGGACTTCCACATTTACAGTTCGCTCCTCTGACCCTGCCACTATCTTTACTTTTACCCTGTCCTTCACTTCGCGCTCGCTCTCTTATACTTCGCGCCTTTTATATCAACTGCGAAGAACTCGCCGGCTATATGAGATAATGGATTCGCTCTGTCCACGTCCATCACACCTCCTTCGCCCCAGTAGGCATCTTTCACTTCCACTAACTGTACCCTTCCAACAATCCAGATATGGTCGCCCAGCTCGAAACTATCTTCAAATTTGCACTCCATCCACGCTATTGCCTCTTTTATTCGCGGTGGTCTCACCTTCTTTGCTCGCTCTTCTGTCAGCCCTGCATGCTTCAGCTCGTTATCCTCGTACGGATAATCGGTTTCGAGGATGTGCATGAGCTCACCAAAGTCCTTATTCACTATATTCACTACGAACTCACCGTTAGCCTGGATATTCCTCCATGTGTCGTGTGCAGGATTGCAGGAGAAGCCATACAGAGGCGGGTCAAAGCTTATGGGCGAGTTAAAGCTGAAAGGTGCTGCATTTGGTATCCCGTTATCCGATACTGTGGTAATAATCACCACAGGTCGAACGAGTAATTTCGGATACGCATTCACTCCCGGTTCCATCTTCTCTTACCTCCATCATATATATTTGAACCTAAAATATAAAGTATTCTTTAATATGAAAGAAGATAGCCCATTCACACCCGGTAGTCCTGTGCCAGTCGAACTCTTCGTCGGTAGAGTTGAGCAAATCAAAGAGATTTTAAAATATATCAAGCAAAGTGCATCTGGGAGACAGGAGAACGTCTTTTTAGAAGGCGAAAGGGGTATAGGTAAAAGCTCGTTAGCGGCGTTCTTGCGTTATTTGGCTAATAAAGAAAGTTTCCTTGCCGTTTATGTGTCATTGGGAGGAGTGACAGAACTGGGAGAACTGGTTCGCCGCATATTTGAGCAAATACTAAAAGAAGCGAATGCAGAAAAGAGCCTGAGGGGCATGCTCAGGAACTTCCCGGAGGCTATTAAAGGTGTAATGGATAAGCTAAAAGAGGAAAAGAGTGGGATTTTTATTGCTTTGGACGATATTAATGGATTGTCCACTAATCCAGATTTTGCAAATTGGTATAAAAGTTTCGTTGATAGCGTAGCCATTCGTTATCCATCAAATTTCCCGGCTTTTATTATGTCAATAGGACTTCCAGAGATAAGGGACTCCTTGAGTAGGCTCCAACCTTCTCTCATGAGAATCTTCAGAGTGGTGAGTGTTGAGAAACTCTCTGACGCGGAGGTGAAGGAGTTTTTTGAGAAGGCATTCAAAAAAGTCAATATGGAAATTGAGCCGGAAGCGCTGGAAGATATGGTTAAATTTTCGAGTGGCTTACCCATTTTAATGCATGAAATAGGCGATGCAGTTTTTTGGAATGACGAAGATGGGAAAATAAGTGAGGATGACGCCATCACCGGGATTTTTGATGCCGCTGATAGAATTGGAAAGAAATACCTCAACCCGAAGGTTTACAGGGCAATCCGTAGCCCGCGATATAGGTCAATTTTGAGGAAGATAGGGGAAGAACCTATGCCTATCAGTTATTTTAAAAAGAAAGAGATAGAAAGCAAACTAAATGCGGGTGAAAGAAAAGTATTTAACAACTTTTTAAGAAAGATGAGAGAGTTAGGTATCATTGTGCCTGATATAGAAGGAGGTAGAGGGGCTTATAAATTTGTAAATGAGTTAAATCAGGTCTATATCTGGCTGGAAAATCAGCGTTCATTAAAGAGCAATTTTTAGGCGATGGTATGAATGGACGTGGAACTGTTCAGGGTAAGGTAAAAATGGACAAAGAGATAGAGCATTTAAATTTACAAGCACAGGAATACTCAAAGCGCTTAAAAGAGGTTCTGAACGAAATCAGACGAGTTATTGTTGGTCAGGAATCCGTATTGGAGAAATTGCTGCTCTGTCTCGTTGCCAATGGTCATGTTCTCCTTGAAGGTGTCCCTGGGCTGGCAAAGACATTGATGGTGAAGACGTTATCAGAGACTCTTTCCGCGAGTTTCCGCAGAATTCAGTTTACGCCCGACCTGCTGCCCGCGGACATCATCGGGACAAAGATATACGACCACCGCACGGCGAGTTTTACCACGCAGAAAGGACCCATATTCGCTAATTTCGTACTCGCAGATGAGATAAACAGAGCACCACCAAAGGTTCAATCCGCGCTATTAGAAGCCATGCAGGAGAGGCAGGTGAGCATACAGGGAGAAACATTCAAGTTAGATGCACCTTTCATGGTTCTGGCAACGCAAAATCCGATAGAAACCGAGGGCACATACAAACTGCCTGAAGCTCAGGTCGACAGGTTCACTTTTAAACTCCTGATAGATTATCCAAAGCGGGAAGAGGAGAAGGTCATAATACAGCGTAATACACGTGGAATTGAGCTTACACCGGAAAAGGTCTTATCTGCAGCAGATGTGACGGAGATACAGAGCTTCAATCAGCGGATTTATGCAGATGAGAAGATAGAGGATTATGTTACTAAACTCGTTGATGCTACGCGACATCCGGGAAATTATGAGTTAGGAGAAAAGTTTGATGGCATGATAGAGTATGGGGCTTCGCCAAGAGCTTCACTATGGCTAATTCTTAGTGGAAAAGCGCATGCACTACTAAATGGACGTGGCTATGTCATTCCAGAGGATATAAAAGCGGTAGCGCATGACGTCCTCAGGCATCGAATATTATTGACTTACGAAGCCGATGCTGAGGGGATTACTTCTGACCATATTATTGATGCAATTGTTGTGAATATCGAGGCGCCGTAGTAGTAAGAGTTAGATAGCAGGATATGCTTGGACACTGATACCATGCCACGTGTAAAAGAAGTGATAAAACGTGTTAGAAAGTTAGAAATAAAGACAAGGGGACTGGTTGAGGGGCTCGTATCAGGCGAATATCACTCAGTTTTCAAAGGGCGTGGCATAGAATTCTCCGAAGTCCGCGAATATGTACCAGGAGACGATGTAGGTGCTATTGACTGGAATGTTACAGCGAGGTTCAACGCACCTTTCGTCAAGGAGTTCATTGAAGAGCGAGACCTGACATTGTTCATCGTTTTTGACGTCTCTTCAAGTAACGAATTTGGATTTAAACGCAGCAAAAAAGAAGTCGGCTACGATATCGCTGCTTCTTTGATGTTCGCCGCACTTCGAAACAACGACCGTGTAGGTCTGTGTTTATTCACAAGTGAAGTGGAGCTCTTCATCCCGCCGGGTAAGGGTAAGAAGCATACACTTAAGCTACTGCGAGAACTCATTTATTATGAGCCGAAGAACAAAACCACTGACATTCGAACCGCACTATCTTACCTGAATAACGTTATCAAAAAGCGCAGTATCGTCTTTATCATCTCTGATTTCTTAGCGCCAGATTTTGAGCGCCCGCTTAATCAGCTCAAGAACAGGCACGATGTGATCCTTGTGAGCATTACCGATATGCGAGAAACCCAAATCCCGGATATAGGCTATGCCTTTTTTGAAGACCAGGAAACCGGTGAACAAATGCTCGTCGATACGTCTGACCCGGAATTCAGGGAAAGATATGCCGCACTGGTAAAAGCTAAACGAGATGCCTTTTTTGCAAGGATGAAGCGAATAGGGGTGGATATAATCCAGATAAATACGAGTGAGCCGTTTTACATACCGCTACAACGTTTCTTCAAGATGCGAGAAAGAAGAGTAATGAGGTGAGGAACTATCTCTGCGGGCTATATAAGGCGCTCTAAATTTAAATTTTCCCGAAAGGTTCTTTTTTGTTCAACGATAGGATATATAGGAAATAGGAAATATAAATAGTAAATAGTGCAGTTGCTTCGTTAAAAGAGAGGGGCGAGGGATAAATGGAGTTATCAAAAGAGAAGAGAGTAAGGGATGTGATGACGAGAGGTGTCATTACGGTATCGTTTGACACACCGGTAAGCAAAATTGCAAAACTCCTGGTACGGGAGTGTATATCAGGTATCGCGGTAACTGCACTAAACGGCGAGGTAGTGGGTGTTATATCAGAGATAGATATCATCAAAGTTTTTGACAAAGATTGGGACAGATTAACGGCAGAAGATATTATGTCCACCGTTGTGAGGACAATAGACCCGGAAACGACGTTAAGAAAAGCCGCAGAGATTATGTGCGATTTGAACATCCACCGGTTATTGATTCTTTCACTAAAGCCCGCTCCTGGCGTTCCCATAGGGATATTAACGGCAAGTGACATACTAAGAGCGAGCGTCCAGTAAAAACAGTAGTAGCTCTGTGGACGCGGGGACATACACATGAATCATGAACTGAACAGTATGAACAGTACGAATTAAGAGCTATCTATGGTGACATGGGCATGAGACTAAAAGCTACGAAGAGCGTAGAGAATAGAATCGCAACCATATTTATTGCTTTGATGAGTGGGTTGATTGCAGGTCCCGCGGTATCCTTAAATGGATCACCAACGGTATCGCCAATTACTGCCGCTTTGTGTGCATCGCTGCCCTTTCCACCCAGATAGCCATCTTCTATCATCTTCTTCGCATTGTCCCATGCCGCACCACCATTTGCCATCATCAAAGCCAGTACCAGTCCCGAGACAATAACGCCTATTAAGAGCCCTCCAAGCGCAATCGGACTGAATAACCCAACAGCTATTGGTACCACAACCGCGATCATTCCGGGTACTATCATCTCCTTCAGCGCAGCTGTAGTCACTATCTCAACGCACTTACCATACTCTGGTTTCGCTTTTCCCTCCATGATGCCCGGTATCTCCCTGAACTGCCGTCTTACCTCCTCCACTATCTTGAATGCCCCCCTGCCCACTGCCCGCATCATAACCGCACTGAAGATGAAGGGAAGAAGCCCACCAAGCAGTAAACCGACAAGCACAAGAGGATTGAAGAGGCTGAAACTCGCTGCTGGCAGGTCCACCTTATGCAGATAATCGGAGAATAGAGCGAGCGCGGCAATTGCTGCCGAAGCGATTGCGTAACCTTTTGTCACAGCTTTCGTGGTATTACCGACAGCATCGAGCTTATCAGTTCGCTCTCTGACCTGGGAGGGCAAATCAGCCATCTCCGCTATACCACCTGCATTGTCTGTTATGGGTCCATAGGAATCCAGAGCAATAATGATTCCTGTGGTAGATAACATAGCCACCGCGGTTATCGCGATTCCATACAATCCGGCGAGGTTATTGCCAGTGAGGAATAGAGGTATGAAATAAGCAGCCAGTATGCTACCACTGATGATTATAACCGGTAAGCCAGTAGAGAGCATCCCCATAGCCAGCCCGGTAATCAGGTTTGTTCCCGCACCGGTCTTGCTCGCTTCCACGATCGCTCGTACAGGTGCATGTATTTGTGTGAAATATTCGGTCACAATGACCATGAGCGCCATTGTTATTATCCCGATCACCGCGGACAGGTATATCGCAATTGCATGTGCATCAGTGCCGATCAGTACCGCGGTTACGGGATAGAACATAGCCATACTGAGTACTGCAGCAGTAGCAACGCCTCTGTACAATGCGGGCATGATCCGCTCACTCTTATCCATTCGCACTGCAAATATTGCGATAATAGAAGCGAAGATGGCAACAGCGCCAAGGACCAGAGGATATTCGATCAGAGCGAAATTAGAAGCGATGTTTGGGAAGATAGCTTTTACCATGCCTCGTTTCGTTATCAAACCCCCAATCAGCATTGCTGCAATTGCAGTTACCACATAAGTCTCAAACAGATCGGCACCCATACCCGCACAGTCCCCCACGTTGTCACCTACGTTATCGGCAATGACGCCAGCATTTCGCGGGTCGTCCTCCGGTATCCCTGCTTCTACCTTCCCTACCAGATCAGCGCCCACATCCGCTGCTTTTGTATATATCCCACCACCTATCCGTGCAAATAAAGAGATCAGTGATGCTCCAAATCCATAGCCTACAATGAGATCCACTGCTTCTGGATTCGCACCATAGATGATGTAGAGAGCAGCAGTCCCGAGTAAAGCGAGTCCAACAACCGACAGACCCGTCACGGCACCGCCCCTAAATGCGATTGTAAGCGCCTTCCGCAACCCGGATTCCGCAGCTTTGGCAACACGAACGTTACCGCGTGTTGATACAAACATACCAATATAACCAGCAGCAGCAGAACAAGCAGCGCCAGCCAGGAAAGCGATTGCCACACGCCCGGAATCGGAAGCTCCATGAGGAAATGCGTGCGATAAAGCGACGAACAAAATGATTGCGATTATAATTGCAACAACTGCAATGGTCCTATACTGCCTGTTGAGATACGCTGAAGCGCCTTCCTGGATAGCATTAGAAATAGCATCCATCTTTTCACTGCCCGATTCTTGCCTGAGTGTATAAATAGCAAATATCGCTGCGAATACAAGACCTATCAGTCCTGCCAATGGCGCTAACCAGAGTATGTCCATATTAATCACTGATTCATATTTCCAGAAGTAGTAATATATAAATATTTATGTTTTTCTTTTTCTCCCTGCCCGTGGACAAACCGTGGCAAAGTCCAATCCCGGAATTTTTTCATGTCCATCTTTAACGCCTTTACGATGATAACATTGCGATTCATTCCGCTTTTACCTCCTAATTACATATACATATATGTCGTTTATGTCGTTTGCGCAAATCATTCCTGACATTATCACTGCTTCTATTCTCCCTCCAGGGAAAGTTGAAGCACTTGCTAAATATAAACCCGTTATTGGTGTTTTAAAGTAAGGTTTTTTAACCTCAATTGATTGATCAAAGGAATATGAAGCTCCTTCAGGCATTGATGTGTATCATTTCATGGGGTGCACCCTATGATACATCACCATTAACCCCCTCCACCAACCATTCACAAACGATCATTATATCACTCTCCAATCTATTAAAAGTGAAGCTATAACGATGCTGAAGGTCGTGATACTCGCAATGTGCTTTGAAGGTGATATAACCTTCGTAATAAGCGAATTAAAGGCTAAAGCATCGTTAAAGAAGTTTACAGGCTTCTAAGCAGGTTTACAGTCGATCAGTTTGTAGATATGGTGTTGAGAACCGTAAACGCCGTT
>JAGGRR010000061.1 GCA_021159465.1 Methanophagales archaeon | reverse complement strand
ATTGCTTGTTGTTTCTTCACTGGTTGTAATTTCATCCATTCCTTTTCACCTCCCTTTTCTTCCACCAAATCAATGCACTCGCAAGTGCATCGGCAAGTTTCTCGCTCTCGAATTCCTGTAGGAAGAATTTTAGCGCATTATCATAGCAACGTTCATATCCCACCGCATAGCCATCACAAAACTTATGTATACTCAAGATATACTTCCAATTTTTAGGCTGCCTTATAAAACCCGGCAACTTCTCCATCAGCTCCATAGCTGTGTAGGCTGGTATTTTCTCTACCACCGTCCTGCCGGCACCGCTGTAATCGAAATCGTCCTCGTGTTCCATTGCAAGATCAACTGACCCATTATCCCATACTCGCCAGCAGAACAAGCTGGGTGAGTTCATACCTACCTCCTTCAGCTTCCTCGCAAGCTCAAAAGAAACCACAATGTCTTCTTTTCTCATTTTTCTTCCTCGCCTTTGATCTCCTTTAAGAAAGATTCTCCATCATCTTGCACTCTTCGCATATGTCTCCTTGCTCTACTTCTTTCCCGCATAATGTGCAGATATTTGCCTCTTCGCATTCCTGAATTCTGTAATAGTGCATATACGAACCTTCAGTTGCGCTATCAGGCATTGAGTAGGGAACGAAAATTATATTACGCTCCCACATGTTCACATTTACAACTTTGCACCTAAGATTCGACCAAAGTATCTCATCGCCTTCTCGCAAGTCATCTATTGTTACTACCTCAATCTTGGCTCGCTTCACTATCTTCATTTTGATCCTTCGCTTTTTTAATCCTATTCAAATTCTTTTTGATCTTCACTTCTGTGAATTTTTCCAGCTCAGAGATTAGTTCTTTGAGTTTCGCCGGAGAAGGTTCCGGTAGATTATGACCTTTGCTATCAGCTCCTATGCTAACGAACTCTGGACCTATAGCCTTCAAAAGATACACAAAGTCTCCTAAATCGAAATCCATTATTGGCTCTATACTGACCATTTTTCTGAAACCATAGCCTACCGCTAATGTGAAATCCGCCCATCTCTTAGTAGGCTCAGGCGCTTTTGTTACTTTATAATCTCTGTTTGTTTCTATAGTCACGCCGAGTACAGAGTTCAGACCAAAGTAATCAATGAATTCAAGGAATCTTATGGGGTTTTTCGTCTGAAACAAGTATGTGTTGTCAGGGAACTTTCTAGTATATTCGAGAACTTCCGTTATCCAAATATCTGGCACTTCTTTCGACCACATATCAGTTGAACTTCCCACGAAAATGAAATTACCACTACCGAGTTTTGTCCGCAACTCTTTCTCTTCAAGTCTCAGTTTTCCCACTTTAAATCGCTTCATGTAGCAATATACACACTGATGTGGGCATTCCCCTCTTATAGGGTTCCATGTATGGGTTACAAACGGATACATATTGCCCGATTGTTTATTCAAACCCATCTTCTTTCACCTTCTGCTCATTTCCTTCTCCACCATCCACCAATATCTCCTCGTATTGCTTACGCAACCTCTCCTTCTCTTCGTTCAATTCCTTTATCTTTGCCTCGATTCTTTCTATATCCTTGCGCAACTTTCCTTTCAGCAATTCCTTGGAGTGCTTACGCAAAAACTGTATCATATTCCTAATCTTCTCTTCGTCTGATGTGTAAAACATGCCATCGAGCCATTCTTCCAATGCTTGGGCAATGTCCTCAGGTTCATCGTTATCATTGAATATCGGCTCATCCGCAGTCACTGATACTACCTCAATCGAACCACCATCGTCGTTGTAGACCCTCACACTATTACTAAACTTGACCTCAGTTGGGTCCAGAATGTTAAAACGCCCTTCCGTTACTGAAATGGTATAATACATTTCACACCTCCTCAATCCTCCACCCCGCTGTGCCTATCACCGTAACGTCCTTCAATGCTTCCACCGCATCCCTGAACTCATTGATACGCTTTGCATCACCGCACACTATCGCAACTCTCATTATTTTACCGCCAGCCATAACCATTGAAATTGATTGAACAATATCCTTGAACTTTGTCTCGCACTCCATCATCTCGCTAATCAGCATCTGTTTCCGTTCGTCCTTCGATGCAGGCAATATGTATGCCACCACACCGAGCTTCTGCCCTTCTTTCTCACGAGTGAGCGAACGCTCAACATACAGACGAATCAGGTCCCGTATAGCCTCCGATATTGTTGCATACCCCTGTTCTTTTCGTATCGAATCAAATAGCTGGTGCAGCCTTGTAGGCAGCGAAAATGTGAGTCGAGATAGTTCAACCGTGCTTTTCCTTCGGCTCATTTCTCTTCCCTCCTTCTATCCAAAAACTCCCGAATTTTCTTATCGAGAACTTTCGCAAAATCATCCACTTCCCTAATCGCTTCTTCCGACTTACCTTCACACATCACCGTCACCACGATAGTAGCTGGTTTTGGCGTGTTCACTACATACCGCATTTTTACATTATACTCACTATTGTTCTCCATTCCCCTCCTCTTTTCCCAT
>JAGGRR010000060.1 GCA_021159465.1 Methanophagales archaeon | reverse complement strand
ATATTTTCACTCCATGATTCGGTCAAATGCTTCCGAAAGCGCTCTCATATCTGCACTCCCATAGCTTAATCTGATACAGCCCGCACCCTGGGACCCGAATGCACTCCCGGGTATCACCGCCACACCTTTCCTTAGCCACCTATCTGCCAGCTCATAGTCATCCATGTTCCTGAAATATGGGAATATATAGAATGCTCCTCCTGGCTTCTTACATATCACTTCCAGTTCAAATTCACTCATGCGTTTCATCACATAATCCCTCCGTATCCTGAGCTCTTCTCTCATACGCCTCGTTGCCTCTTCTGCTTCCTCAGTGAATGCCGCCAGGGCACCGTATTGTGCAAAAGAAGTACAGCATGAGAGTGATTGCTGATGTATTATATTCACCTTCTCCATCACCTCTCGATTGGTGCAGGCACAGTACCCAATCCGCCATCCGGTCATACTATACGCTTTGCTGAACGCATTCACCGTTATCACATTCTCGTAATCTCTTGCTGGACTGTAATGCCTGCCATCATAGATCAGTTTCTCATACACCTCATCTGATATAACCATTATCCCCTTCCTGGTGCACACGTCCATTATCTCCTTGATTCTTCGTTCCGGAAATACCGCTCCCGTTGGGTTACCTGGAGAATTAAGTATCAGCAGTTTGGCTCTCGTCTCCTCCAGGTCTTGCATGAAGCTATCGTCCGGGATGAAACCCTCCTCTGACTTCAAACTCAGCCAGTCAACATCCGCATTCGCCAGTCTGATCTGAGCTTCGTAACTCACCCATGTGGGATTCTGTATTGCCACGACATCTCCACGGTCTGCCAGTGCCATGATTATACAGTAGATTATCTGTTTCGCACCACCGGAAACAACTATATTATCGGGGTCAATGCTCCCAATATGATTCTCTCGCTCCAGTTTCGCCGCTATCGCTTCTCTAAGTTCTGGTATTCCCTTCGATGGCGTATAATGAACCTTACCCTCGTCCAGCGCACGCTTAGCAGCATTCTTTATCACTTCCGGCGTATCAAAGCCCGGTCTGCCAATTGTCAGGTTAATCACACCCGGCTTCTTCGCAGCCGCATCATATTTGAAAGTTGCGGAAGGTTTCACTTCCCGCATACGTGCTGCAAAGTCTGTAAATATGTTCATGC
>JAGGRR010000059.1 GCA_021159465.1 Methanophagales archaeon | reverse complement strand
AGTAAAGACTTTGTTCTCAATTGCTATCTTCCCATGCTCATATTTCAGTTCCATACAATGCCCTTTATTTTATTCAATGCTCTCTCTGATGCTTTGCCAAGGCTTATCCGGTCATCCTTCATCCTTATAGAGTTCTATCGCAATTTTTCCCTGTTTTCACTTTTACTTACCTCACTATCTTCTACATTCTTAGAATATATAACATCTTCCCCCTCAAACTTATCCACGAATTCATCTGAGGACATCTCATATCTCTTCTCAAATCCTTCGACTTCTTCCCTTATTAATCCCAGCTTCGGCTCCGATAATGCAAGTTCTCTCCGAAGCGATTCTTTAACGATTGTAACCTCTTCTCTGCCAAGGATGTTTTCATTCCCGCCATCTCCTATGTTTTTATTTGCATTTATATTCATCATCTTCTTCACCCCATCCTCCCCAGCCAGAATATATAATTCGGATCTTTCAACCACTCCCTCATTCGGGGAGCCCATGAGAACACCCCACACTCACCATATTTCTCCAATAACTCAACCGCTCTCTCAAATCCTTTTTTGAATATTCTTACAGAGGGCGTCTCCCCCAGCGTTTCGACGATTTTGGATAGTTTTTCCACAAGAAGCACATTAACTATACCTCCGCAATGTCTTGAGTACCAGATTGAAGCCCTGTACAACGCACGATCGAGCCTGTTTAGTTTTCTCCAGTTACCGTTTCTAAGCCCTTTCTTCAGCCATGTGAGGAGTTTGCAGTGTTTAAGGATTTGCATGATGTTATTTTAGTTCATTCATAGCTATATAAAGCTATCTACCAATTTACCAATTCGGCATTTTACCGGTTGTTAGGGATAAAGCGGTATGATACCTTCTTGTCTTGTAAATATCAAAAATGATGAAGCTTGTTGGGAGCGATTTTCCTTAAGATGACAGATAGAATGAAAGAACTGAACTGGAAAGGAGTTAGGGAAGAGAAGCAAAAACAGAGAATGAGACCCCTGAAAAAGGTGGTAGCTATTGAGTCCTCCGAAACGGCTGTGAACTACTTGAAGAGGAACATGAAAGAGAGTCAGAGGTTGAGACCGTTGAAATAGCGAATAGAAACTGGATGGCATTGGATTAGGATATAAACGGAGGAAAAGGTAAGAAGCTACGAACTTGCTCGAAAAATTCAGCCAAGACAGATAATTAGGTAGTTATATTCTGCCAGTTCTCACGCAATGCATAAATAATCGCGCCAAATCCCAAACTAACTGCTATAATAACTATTAACACACCGGCATAGGGAATTCTGAAGAGCAGGCTTAGAATGACAAACCCGAGAACAAAAATCAGCAAATCATTAAACTTAAGCTTAAAATTAAGCTTAAACTTAACTTTAAATAAGTCCACAATCTTCCTGCCAACGGCGAAGGATACGAAAATACTGGAGAGCATCAATGCTATGATAAAAAGCATTCCCATAATTAACGCAATCGGAAAACCAACAATGGTTAGAGATAGCAAGGTTATCACAATTACTGATGCGATTATAAGAACGAATCCTACCAGTGTATTTTTTACCGGAGATTTCCTTATTTCACTTTCTACGATAAAGAATTGCCTCGGGAACAACTTGAGCAAGATTATACCGACTATCAGGAACCCGGCGGTCATGAGAATGCTAAAGATATTTATCAAATTTCGTAAACCCCGCAGACCCTCGTTTTTCTTAAAATCTATACTACCCGCACTTCCGGTATTCAGGAAATTATCCGCTCTTACAGTTAAATTGCCAAGAATCTTGCCCGCATTGGAAACATTCCCACCGGTAATGACTGCATCCCTGTTAATAACCGTAGTAGAGTGGATGTCAATATCACCGCCTGCAATAACAGCATTTTCTGCAGCTCCTCTCAAGTCTATGTCCCCGCCTGCAGCCACAATTTTTCCTTTAATATCAGAATTAACCAATATTTGCCCGCCAGCAACAAAAACATCACCGCTTACCGGTGCATTGATAGTAACAGTGCCACCCGCAATCACAGCACTCGTAACTGGAGCATTGATGGTTACAGTACCACCCGTAGCAAAAACATCATCATCTATGGGAGAATCAATTGATACCTGATCGTCAGATAACATCTGCAGTGCATGAACGTGTGGTAAAAGCAACAGCAAAATTAACAGTAAGGAGAGGAATATCAGCCGCTTCATACTACCATCAAATGTGAGCTCAAGCTTCATAATATGATTTTATAACTTCTATTCTATCGTTTTTATCATAATAAAAGCCTTTCGGTAAGGTAAGGTAATCATGAAACAGAAAAGTTCGGCTTTCGTAGTTGCAGGAACGCACAGTGGCGTGGGAAAGACCACGCTCACTATTGGGCTTATTTCCGCATTTCGTCGTCGCGGATACGATGTCCAGACGTTCAAAGTGGGTCCTGACTTCATAGATACGAGTCTGCACACGCTTGCCGCGGGAAACCCATCAAGAAATCTTGATACCTTCATGATGCCACGTTCTGCGGTTATCCAGTCATTCAGGAAGAACATGTCGGAAGTGACGATAGTTGAGGGCGTTATGGGTCTCTTTGATGGCGCTTCCGCAGCCGCGGGAGGGCAGGGTAGCACCTCGCACCTTGCAAAACTATTGGACATACCGGTAGTCCTCGTTGTTGATGCCCACGCGCTTGCGGGCAGTGTTAGTGCATTAGTCCACGGGTATAAGACCTTTGACCCTTCGCTAAAGTTCGCTGGCGTCATCCTGAACAGGGTTGGAAGTGAACGGCACCGGGAGCTACTTGAAGAGGCATTACGAGGAGTTACGACTGTTTTTGGGGCTATTCCAAAGGACGAATACCTGAAAATCCCGGAAAGACACTTAGGGCTCTTTATGGCTCATGAGATTGACCACACGGTATTGAACAGCTATTCAAAACTCATAGAGGATAATATAGACATGGATAGCTTGCTTGAGGCGACAGAGGTAAAGATTCCTGGTGCTGAGGCTGAGACTGCTGCTGGTGCTGAGCCGCAGTTAAAGGCTGTTGATGCTGTCAGGATAGGGGTGGCGATGGACGAGGCGTTTTGTTTCTACTATCCGGAGAACTTGGACGTATTGCGTGATTTCGGTGCTGAAGTCGTTCCGTTCTCTCCGCTTCGGGACGATTTGCCTGATGTTGACGGTTTCTACATCGGTGGCGGCTATCCTGAACTATACGCAGAGCAGCTGGAAGAGAACGGTTCTTTACGTGAGGCGCTTGTTGATGCGATTCGGCATGGGTCGCCGCTCTATGCTGAATGCGGTGGCTTGCTTTACTGCCTTGAGCAACTTGAAGGTAGGGAGATGCTCGGCTTATTCAAAGGTTCTGCAAAGCTCACAAACCGGCTCCATGCGGTGGGCTATGTCGAAGCGGTTTCCGTAGTGGACAACCTTTTTTTCCCGCGTGGTGCAAGATTCCGCGGGCACGAGTTCCATTATTCTACTGTGAACGGAGTTACGGCGGAATTCGCATACGAGCTTCTAAAAGGTGTTGGAATAGAGAACAAAAGGGATGGAATATACCAAGGGAACGTCCTCGCTTCTTATACCCATCTTCACGCATTGGGGATGGGCACCGAGAAGGCGTTTCTGAGGTTCCTGGGGACTGTGGCTGCAGCTACGAGGTGAGGGGTAATATGTAATATGTAATGTTTTCATTATCAATGAAGATATATATCACAAAAGCTTCGAATGATTACTAATGAATACAGAATATCAAAAAATCATGAATACAAGACAAGACAGCTTAAAGAGATAGCTGTTCAACAGAGGGAAGATCTAAAAGAGGAGGACAGGGGAATAGAGCGAGAAAGTCTGGATGCGATAAGAAAATATCTGAAGATTTCACATGCAGTGAATTTTAACAAAGACATTTCAGGAGATTGCCAACTACCTCATGGCAAATGTCTCAAACACCATCAGCTACAGCAGACTAAAGAATATCTTTCATCTGGGGAGCGTGAATACCGTGAAGAATTATATTGAATATCAGGAGAACTGTTTTTTAATCTTCTTTGTCAATCAATTTTCATATTCTGGCAGTAAGCGATTATTATCGCCGAAGAAGGTTTACTGTATAGACATAGGGTTGCGAAATGCAGTCTCTTTTAAATTCTCCGCGAACATCGGACGGGTAATAGAGAATCTCGTGTTTATAGAATTGAAGCGTCGGGCTTCATCTTCAGACTCAACAGAGGTATATTACTATCACTGGAAGAATAAGGGGTAGGTAGATTTTGTGACTGTTAGAATGTTAAAACCAAAAGCTTCAAGCTGTGCTTCTACTGCCTCCCTCTGATACCTGATCCTTATAGTGGTTGCTTCCACCTGACAGAAGAGCAACACACGTCCATCAGAGAAGTTACCCATTTGGATAACATCTATTATCAAAAAACAAGCTTTTAAATAGACGTCTTTCAACAAGACCTATAATTCGGTGATAA
>JAGGRR010000058.1 GCA_021159465.1 Methanophagales archaeon | reverse complement strand
CTTTGATCTACCTGCCGTAATAGCCGCCTATTATCAGGTCACGCTCGCCTGCGACCTTGAACTCCCTGAGTCCTCCTCTACCAAACTCACGTGTCACATAGCCACGGTCGAATGGCAGGTCGCGGTCCGAGAATGCCACCTTTATCAGTGGTGAGAGCACCCATGCATCCTTGTTCGCAAGGTGCGCTCCCGCAACCAGACCCGCATACGCGCTCTGATGCCCGACATTCATTGCGTAGTTCGGGTAGTTCGTGCCTCGCATCTCGAATGGCAGTCCCTCATCACTCTGGTACGAATACGAGCATGGCGCTGTGCACTGGTCCTGCAGGTCATAACCGTAGAATCCCAGCCTGCCCACACGCTCATAGTGTCCCAGCATGGATAGTGACCATGCACTCAGTGTCGGCTGTGCTAAGCCCGTAGCACATGCAACCGCGGAACCACAACCCGCAGCCGCACAGCACGCCCTGACTGAACCACCGAAATGCGACTCCGCTACCGTCGGATATGCCTCATACTGCGTCAGACAATAATCGTTCTCCGCTCTTATTATCCTCTCCAGAAGATCCATCGTGAGCTTGTCGCCCTTTATCGAAGCCATTTCGCCGCCTGCATAGTCCAGTCCAATCTCACATCCCTTGTAACAGAAGTCCTCCAGGATGTTGTCCGTGTATGTCGCAGATGCATACTGCGTGAACCCGACACCACCACTCATGTATGTCCCGAACCATAGCTGGTCCTGAACCAGAGCGGCAACTGCGATACTCTCCAGCTCCGCCCTTATCGGGTCGTTCGGGAACAATGCCGGTGACCTCGTTGTATCTGCATTTATACCCAGCGGTAACCCACCAGGCTCGTTGTGTCCTCGCTCTCTCCTTACTGGCATCTTCCCCGATAACTGGACCACTGCGGCATGCTTTGCGTAATACGCAAACTCTCCGGTCGCTGACTCACCCGCACACATCTTGTATGCGTTTATCATCGTCATCCCGACCTGCATGCCTACCCATCTGAACATCGTCTCTCCGTCACACATCCTGCCAACTACTGTTGGCATCCAGAGCACCTGCCAGATCTTCTTACCTATCGCCTCCTTCAACTGGTCCGACTGCTCGCCCGGGCGCGTCCAGCCAGCCGGGAACTCCTTGTTTATGTCCAGCACGAATCGCCTGTCCAGTGCATCCGCAAGGTCGTCATCACCGGTGAATATCTTCGCATAGCAGTCGTTCACGAGCATCGGCTTCGTCTCCACCATGTGCTCCTGAATGACCGCCGCACCTGGCAGTGCATGGTTCAGCACTTCCATGTAGTGGCTTATTGTATCTGGCGTGACCTCCTTACCCAATCGCGCCTCCAGCAGACCGTGCGCGTCGTCCAGTCCTAAAATAATGCACCTCTTCATATCATCCCAGCATTGTTGCATTGCCGCATTATTTATCCA
>JAGGRR010000057.1 GCA_021159465.1 Methanophagales archaeon | reverse complement strand
AAAATCAGGTAATACATCCTGAGATAATGATGAGGAGACGGACTGTTCTGGCACTCACGCTCGTAGTCGTGGTGATTATCGGCATCGGCATGCTCGCAGTGAGTCTGCATTATAATTATATTCAACTTCAACCGGGGTTGCGAGGCAATGTCAATAGCAATGCTAATGCTAATAAGATAGGCGTGGTTGTAACCATCCTACCGGAAGCGGATTTTGTCAGGCATGTGGGTGGTGACCGCGTGGAGGTCATGGTGATGGTGCCACCAGGTGCGAGCCCGCACATTTATGAGCCCCGACCCGAGCAATTGAAGCAGATAAGCACTGCAAAGATATACTTCAAAGTCGGCTCAGGCTTAGGGTTAGAGCAGAACTGGCTGGAGAAGATAAGCGCTATCAACCCCGCAATTAAAATCGTTGATACCTCAAAAGGTATAACTATCATTGATAATGACCCCCATATCTGGAATTCACCCGCTAATGCGAAGATTATGGTTATGAATATCCGTGATGCGCTCACTCAGACAGACCCTGAGAATGCCGACTTCTATATCAATAATGCAAGAGACTATCTGCGTGAACTTGATGCTCTGGATGCTTATATCCATTCCAAACTCGATCGGTTCAATAACCGCGCTTTCATGATTTACCATCCATCATTTGGATATCTCGCTGCACAATATAACCTGACACAAATACCGGTTGAGCATGGCGGTAAAGAGCCGACAGCCAGAGTTATTCAGGATTGCATAGACAATGCCAGGCGATACAATCTGCATTATGTCTTCGTTGCACCGCAATTCGCTACTACGGAGTGCGAAACGATAGCGAAGGAGATAGGAGGCGAGACAGCCCCGATGGACCCTCTGCCTGCTAATTATACCGCCAATATGTATAAAATAGCTGATTTACTCGCAGAAGAGTTCGCGGGATAAATCAAAGCAATGAAATGAGTATGGAATCGCAATTTATTACCTATTTCCCAACTTGACATTGTAATTTTATGCAACACGGTACACCACAGCGGGTTTTTCCCGTAGGGGGCTGTCTCCCAAATAAATATTAGCACAGACACTTAAAGTTAACCATTAGATAGATGTAGTCGTAAGAAGTTCCCTACTTTAGACGCTGAATTAGCTACTGACATCCGAATCGTACCGATGACAGGCACATTCCTCTTCAATTTACCCCAAATCACCTTCAAATTGTGAACGGTACATACCAGATTATGCGTTCTTATCACCGGGCGCCCACCTCTTGTTATTAAAAAATTCTACAGCCCCTCCACCAACTACCAGTCGGCAATCTTCTGTAATTTCTCCTTTGAGTTAATACCCAACGAAACCATATCCCTACCAAAAGTACATGCAAACAGACGAATTTTTTGACTGAACGCTTCGTATAGCGATGCAAATTCTTTAAAGAGAAAGCATT
>JAGGRR010000056.1 GCA_021159465.1 Methanophagales archaeon | reverse complement strand
TTCGTGGAAAATGTAGAAGCTCTGAGGAAAATAATCGAAAGGACATTCTATAAACAAACTTGCAGAGAGCTTATCATTTGCTAAGTCGTGGATCGAAAAGTTTATCCCATCGTGGATTTAGTTTTGTTGGGGACTATAATAGGTCTTTTGCTCAATTTCGGAGACGATAGGCCATCAACTATGCTTGCAGTAAGTGGTGGAGAGCCACTGCTTCAAAAGGAGGAAGTATTAAAATTGATTGAGTCATTGAAAACACGAACCAATTATACCGTTATGCTCGCAACGAATGGCTCTCTCGTCGAAGAGAATTTTATTAATAAAGCAAACGAACTGGGTCTTGATGGAATCATGACATCCTTCCGTCATATAGATGATGAATGGCATAAATGGTATACTGGAGGACATGGTATCCAAAATACGGTGGATACGCTTAAATTAGTCACGAAAAAGTTCAAAGGTATGGCTGTGGTTTCCTTAATTCCTTTTTCTTGCATAGATATGGTAGCCTTTGAAAATATGTGCAGGTTTCTACACGGTATAAATCCTGAGTTTGTTATAAGAATAATTTGTCCATTTCACGATAAGCATGAATATGAAGAATGTTGTGAAAAAAGATACCATAAAGTTGAAGAAATTGTGTTACGTTATTTTAATCACGTGGACCGAACCAATTACTTTTCTAATCAAATCAAAGGTGTAAGATATAAAATTGAAACCTCTGGAAATCGTATGAAATTGGTAAAAACCCATGAATGGGAAAAGAGAAAGGAGGTGACAAAGATTGGTTGAAAACTTCTTAGGGCTGCACGTTACCAGTAACTGTCAGTTGCGATGCAAACATTGCTACGCCCGGAACTACACCTATAATCCAGACACAACCATGGAGATACCTCTGGATATAATTGAAAACATTTGTATCGACTTCTTGAGCACCGAATTTCCGCTTAAAGACTATGCGATATACCTCAGCGGTGGTGAGCCTTTGTTGTATTCAAAATTTGAGCAACTCTGCAATTTGGTCAGAGAATTCCAGAGCCATCTCAGATTGAGCACGAATGGAATCCTTATACCAAAGTATATAGACGTTTTTGATAAAAATGACAGAATAATGGTCAGTATTGACGGCGACAGGGGAACTCATGACAGAATTAGAGGGAAGGGGTCGTATGATAAGGCGATAAAGGCGCTTGAGTGCTTACAGGAACATGAAATTAATCATTCAATAGGGTTTGCGCTGTGCAAGCTGAACTTCCACTGCATTGACCACATCATCGCGCTCTGCAAGAAATACGAATGCAACGTGTTAAATTTCGGGATGTATCAGACATTTAAAAAATCCAGCAAAACTGTCAGGTTTACTGAATGGCTGAAAGCGAAGGAATACGTGAGTAAATATGTCAAAACGCACGTAAAATGTGTGGAGACGGGATGCGTGGCAGGGATTTGTGGGGTGGCAGTTACTCCAGATTTGTATTACTGGGACTGCCCGAGGCATCAGGAAATCATTGGGAAGTATC
>JAGGRR010000055.1 GCA_021159465.1 Methanophagales archaeon | reverse complement strand
CTCTATCCAGGCCATCTTTCTCTGCTTCATAGGGATTAAAACAGATGATGTATCTTTTTTGGTTGAGTTTTATCTCCTTAATGAATAAATTATCTTTTATTTTCTGGTACCTACCTGCTCTAGCTAATACCTCTTCTCTTACCTCCTTTAGGCTCCTTAATTTTACCCCCAGGATGTATTCTAAACCCTCTTGCTCAAGTAAGTCTATGTTTTCTTTACTCACCATCCCTCTATCACCCACAAAGATGACTCGCTTAAGACCAAATCTTTCTTTTAAATCTAATATGACTGCCTTAAAGGCCTTTACATCTACAGTATTGCCAGAAAAGATATGATGAGATATGGGCTTACCATCCCTTCTCATCACAATGCCCACTATAACCTGATTTAAATCACCTCTTTTGTCCTTGGATAATCCCCTTTGCATGAGCTCATTTTCTTCTCCATAAAATTTAATAGAGGTGGTATCAAAAAACACTAAGTCCACATGGGCATTAAACAGGTTTAAATCTTGATAATAAAGGGTATCTTCTATTTTCTTTGCCTTTCTCTCTAAAAAGTCCAGACTGCGATAAAGGTGATGCAATTCTATGTCCTGCTCTACTCCGTGAAGATATATCTCTTTTTTTATCCAATCATAAGTAGAAAGCTTACTCATAGGGTCAATAAGCCTATTTAACACTAAGGCAAAAATAGTTGAAACTAAATCAAACTCACAGTTTGACTCTTTAGCAAATCTCTCCATAATCGTTTTTAAACCAGTCTTCTCCCACAAACTTTTAAAAACTACTACTGGTCCATACACTTTAGCATATTCTGCAAAAAGGCCCTTTGAGGCATCTATAATGGCCCTTTTCTTTGAAAATTTAACTAGATTATCAATGATGGTATCAATGCTCCTCTGGGTGGAAGAGCTGTCCAATCTACCTAGGTTGGCCAGGGTAATCTGTTTTACTCTTTTGCCTTCTCTTTTAGCCGTGCAAAGTAAGAGATATTCTCTTACCGAACCATTTTTGTTCTTGCATCTTTTTACCCTGACGAACATACCTAAACATTAACATAAACATATTTCCTTGTCAAGGGGTTTTTTATATTACACGTGACACTACATTTTTCACAAAACGGACATCTCGTTTTTCATTTATGCCCATTTTTACTGCATTTTGTTTTTCGGATATAGCCAAAATAGAGGTTTTGCTGTCAAAGTGCAG
>JAGGRR010000054.1 GCA_021159465.1 Methanophagales archaeon | reverse complement strand
TTCACCTCCTGAGTTTTGAAAATTGAAAAGCGCACTGCCCTTCGTTATTATATATGTACCTGGTAGATATAAGTTTTATGTTTTTGGATTTGGATTCGTGCGAAAAGAAGGAGTGTTAGTGAAGAACGAAATTTTTTATTTTATATTAGTGTTATATGCTAAATCCTATATGCAGACCATATCGTCTCGCGATGCTTATCGCTTCACGATATTCATCCATTGTTATCCATCTGCTCAGCTCCTTATACTCGTATGCCTTATACATAGGTCTGTACTGTGCCATTATGTTCACATACGAGTGCTTTGATATCTCGGTAGCAATGAACTTCATAACAGCTTCAGAGCCTGCCAGTCCGTTCGGTAGTACCAGATGCCGTATCAACAGTCCACGCCATGCGAGCCCCCTATCATCCAGCTTCAAATCACCGACCTGTGCATGCATCTCCTTCACCGCTTCTTTACACCTGTAAAAATAATCACCTGCATTTGAGTATCGTTCCGCATTAGCTTCTTCTCCATACTTCATGTCCGGCATATAGATATCCACAATGCCATCAAGTAGCTCGATGGTACGCTTCGATTCGTAACCGCCACAATTATAGACCAGAGGTATATGAAGCCCCTTCTCTATCGCGATCTTCAATGCATTCACTATCTGTGGTGTGAAATGAGTGGGAGTGACGAGGTTGATGTTATGACAGCCGCGGTTCTGCAATGATAGCATACAATCTGCAAGTTCCGCTTCACTCATCACGCGTCCGTATCCAAGATGGCTTATATCATAGTTCTGGCAATACACACAGCCGAGATTACAGTTAGTTAGAAATATAGTACCAGAGCCTTTAGTTCCGACGAGCACCGCCTCCTCACCAAAATGCGGCTGCACACTTGAGACCTTCAGTTGTCTATCCGAGTTGCAATATCCACACTCACCTTTATTCCTGTTCACGCCACATTCACGTGGGCATAGTGTACATTCATCCAGTATAGCCTCCAGCTGTTCTATCTTAACGTCAAGCTCACCTCGTGCGTAAGTCTCAAGATAAACAGGTACCGGCTTCTCTCTCTCCTCATCCTTGCCCAATCTATCTAATCTCGGTGCCATGATGCCTTCCATGAACAGCATCAATGATATCACGCGGGTTGCTGCCATCAAGCACAATGGTTCTTATCCCGCTCCGTTCTATTATTTTAGCCGCAACGGGGTCAATAATGATTCTCGAACCTGCTTTTAACTCCTCACGTGCTGTGAGCTTGACAAGTTCACCGGGCGTAATCCGATCATACTTCCTCGCACCCGGATATTTACGCGGGTCTGCTTCATACACACCATCCACTGTCGTCACATTCAGCAGAAGGTCTGCATTTATATACTCTGCGAGCATTGCTGAGACCGCATCGGTCGTATAGCCCGGTGTCACACCACCCATCACCGCTATCCGCCCATCATCCGCTGCCATAGCAGTAGCAACCTCGTTATAATCGTAAAAGGGTTCAGGGTACGCATTGCGTAAAGCGGAGATGAGCAATCTTGCATTTACACGCGTGATTGCAATCCCTATGTAATCGCATACAGCCTCGTTCGCACCCAGTTCGCGTGCTATACTTATACACTGGCGCGCTAATGCCCCACCACCGGTGACCACATACAGTCTGCAAGAATCTTCCGCAAGCTCATCAAGAACCGCAGCAACTCGTTTTATCCGCGCGGCATCATCAAAATAGAAACCGCCAAGCGAGATAACCACTCTCTTTGCTATCATTGCATTGCTATGCTATTATGCTATTTTACTTTTCTCGTTTCGCAACCACAGTAATGAATACAGGACCCCTTATATCTATCTTATTCTTACGTGATGTGATATAGCGTACCGCTAAATCCTCTATATTTATATTTATATCCGCACCGCTCCTCACCATCCTCACCCTTACCTTTATACTATCATCGGCTCCGTGACCCGCTCGCACCCAGTTCTCTATCTCATAAGCCGCGAGTGCCGCGAAAGCATCCACAAATCTTATGTTCGTTGATACACACGTTTCAAATACCGATTCCCATCTCTCTGTCCTTGGTATAGCCAGTATGGAGCCTTCATGCACCACTATCTCATTCAAATAAGCGGGACCACACAGGAGTGTATTCGCCTCCGGCTCAGTAACCCATACCTCTATATCAGTAGAGGTACCCGATACAGCACCACGATATGCAAGGAACTCACAGGGTGACTTCTCATTGCCCTTATCTTCACATACACGAACGATAGCCTTTGCTATCTCGTTACCCTCTACTGTGCCCGGTGTATGCGCCAGAGAGACCATACTCGCCAGTTCCATATCGCTCAGCTCCCACCTGCCGTAGAACTGCGGGTATGTTAATGCTCGTACATCCTCCGCGTTATGCAGTATCATCGCCAGCCGCTCCACACCCAGCCCGAGATTCACCACAGCGTATGGTATATCATACTGTGCAAGAGCAGTGGGGGAATAAATGCCGAAAGTAGCCACCTCCACCCAGCCTATTCGTGGATGAAGGCTGAAGACTTCTATTTGCGTACCTGGCATATAATACTTCGAACGCTTCTCATCTTCACGGAATCTCATACGTTCAAACCCAAACTGCGATAGCAGTCCAGTGGCGATCTCTTTTCCATCATCTATGCTCACATCCTCGTCACATAGGACACATGATGCGGAATGATAATTCCTGAGCCTTATTTCTCCCTCTCGCTGCTCACGTCTGAAGCATCTATCCACCGAGAAAAGTTTTATTGGGAACTTCTTCTTATCCCATAGAGAAGCAAGCGTGAGGAACCAGCCAGAGGTCATATGAGAGCGGAGTGTGCTTCGTGAAGGAAAAGGAACGGGCGTAAGGTTCTTCAACTCCGGTAGGACCACGTCAAGCATCTTCGTTACTTCCATATCTGGCACGCCTATACAGGCTGAAATTTCGTGTACCAGGTCATCACCGTCTAGTTCTCCCTTCTTATAACGGTGCAAAGTATCCTGAAGTGCTTCTATCTCATCCCTGCTGAAGTGCTTCCCGAATAATGTACTCATCTGCCTCACTCTTGCTGCTGAGATGCCAATATCGGGGCGAGGTAACCCTGCGAGATAATAGCAGCGGTCCAGAACTGCGAGGGCTTCTTTACCAAATTGCTTCTTCACCTCTTCCTCTTCTATTATCACTGGATTCATAACCTCGTGGAATCCGAGTCGCAGATATGCCTCTCGCAATCGCTGGATAGTCTCAAAAACCGGATGTGGCTTTCCGGGGTATATGCATAAACGTGACTTGGGATACCTCTCATTTATAGCTCGCTCTGAGGCATATCGCCTACCTGCGAGCCATGCAGCTTCAAAATCTCTATTTGTAGCTTCTCTTATCTCCTCCGGGTTGAATCTCATGCTTTCGTCTTATAAATATCAATATTATTTATAATAGTTATCCTTTAAA
>JAGGRR010000053.1 GCA_021159465.1 Methanophagales archaeon | reverse complement strand
ATTGAGAAGGGCAGATAATTCTGGATTATGGCTGTGGTATAGGTCCTTACACTTTTCCTATCGCTAAGCTTGTAGGTAAGAGCGGGAGAGTGTATGCCCTGGACAGGCAGCCAGTGGCTGTAACGAGGATTGAAGAAGAGGCGAAAAAGCAAGGGCTTCGGAACATGATCACGATATTATCCGATAGGGAGACCGGCTTGCGTGATGATAGTGTGGATGTGGTTCTATTTTATGGTGTGCTTCCGGAGATTAAGGATAAGGAGTCAGTGCTGAGGGAATTGCACAGGGTTTTGAAAAAGGGGCACATACAAGCGACTACTCAATTACCCGCTCTGAACGCCCTTATACCATCTGCCGTATTCTTCAGTACCATAAATGCTAGTTCCTGAGAAGGGAACGATTTCAATCCGCAATCCGGACCCACATACCTTATTCGTTCATCAAATATAGAATATGCATGCTCCAATCGCCGCTTCACACGCTCTGGACTGTTATACTCACCTATTATAGCTTCTAAAATGGCTCTATCACTGAATGCTCTCGTATGATGTTTCTCATCGTATTCCGCAGCCATACTGAGTATATCAGTTCTTGAAATACCAACACGAAGGAACTTATCGTAATTCTCCAGCTGCTTCTTCTCTATCAGGTTCAATAACGCAGAATTCGCGGCTGATTCCACCCCTATCACCATTATACCCTTCACATGGCACACGAGTTCATAAAAGATGGGTGAATGCAGGTGTATTTGCGTATCAATACCTTTCTCGAATGCGAACTGAGATGCTACCTCCAGTGCCTTTATCATCCCTTCCTCCTCTATACGCGGGTCCAATCCTATGCTCGGCTCGTCTATCGAGACGCACCTGACCTCGTAATTCCGGGCTTGCTCTATGCTATGTTTTATGAATCTGCTAACCGATTTAGCGATGTTCAACAGTATATCAAGGTAGACCGGCGGCTGGAATTGGCTGTAATACAGCTCTATCGGTCCTGTAACACATATTCGCAACTTCAGGCGCTCACCCTTATCCGCTCTATACCTGGCAGCCAGCCCCTCAATCGCCTCTAACTCCACTATCCGCGCTTCCTCATCCCTTATCAGCAGTGGTGCTTCCGTCTTCTTATCATCCATAATCGGGTCACTAAACTGAGAGAGCATATTCTGGAATTGAGGATAATTAGGAAGTTCAACACCCGCATTTATCTTCTGCCACATCACATCTGCTATCATATTATACAATGCTTCTGCCTTTGCTTCTCGGCGTGTGGGTGCAGATGCAGATGCAGATGCAGATAGCTCAGCAAAAGCTTCTTTTAGCCATTCTCCGCTCGTGCCTTCGGGTAACGGATAGCTCCCTATATCGTCGTATATCATATCAGTTTGCTCGTGCTCTTTCTGAGTCATTATTATACTTATTATCTTCACCACCCTTAAATAGCACCTTATCCCAGTAATCAGCAATCTTCTCAGCTTTCTCCGCTGCTATCCCCCTGTACTGCTCCGCTTCAAATACCCGCTTCCTCTGCTCTGCTGTGAATCTATCCAGATAAATGCGCACCGAATCGTCAGCTTCTATAAGCTCTTTTAAACTCCGTCCGGTCTCATAAGCCTGAGCAGTCTTTATCCTCACGTATTCATGCGCATCTGGATGCCCGTAATAGGAGAGCAGGATATACAGAGGCTCAGCAATGATTGTATCTGCGGCAAGATTGAAATTCGCTCGCATACGCTCCCTGTCCACTTCTAAACGCTCGGAAATCCTTGTCAGTCGCCTCACACAGTGGTCAAATACCACCAATAACTCAGGTATGTAACGCTGAGAAGCGGAATTTGTAAGGTCTCGCTGGTGTTCCGAGACCTGATCGAGATGCGCAGTCACAATTTGGGGCATAAATCGCTTCCATAAACTCTTCACACCCTCAAAACCAACTGGATTACGTTTGTGCGGCATAGTTGAGGAGCCCACCTGCTTCGCATCCACCCTCTCTCTTACCTCTGCGATCTCACTCCTCTGTAAATGCCGCATATCATCACAGAAATTGGCAAGTACCGAGAAACTGCTTATCACTGCATGAATGAGGTCGCAGACCGGCTCAGGTGGCACGATCTGTGTGGATATCGCAGCAGGCTGTAGCCCGAGCACCGCTAACACATCACGCTCAAAACCTTCTGGGTCGTCAAGAATCAATGCTGAGGCATTGTATGCTCCTACTGCACCTGATAGCTTCCCTACAAGCCTGTCACTCGCTTCTTGCATCTTCAATATCCGTGTACCCCATCTGTTTACGTATTGTGCGAGTGCGAACCCGAAGGTTATAGGCTCTGCATGTTGCCCATGTGTTCGCCCAATCTGTAATGTCTCCTTCTCACGCCTGGTTAGTTTTAGCCATACGCGCTCCAGTGCTTTCATATCAGGAATGATTACCTCTTCCACTGCATCCCTATACCTGAGTGCATTCGCTGTATCCACAATGTCATAAGAGGTGGCACAGAGATGCACAAACGGTTTCGTATCATCGCTTACCTTCCGCTTCATTACATTTACCAGCGCTCTTATATCGTGCTTAGTCAGCTTCTCCTCTTCATAGACCTCTTCCGGGCTCACCTTCGATGCCGCTTCCTGTATCTCACGTGCCAGAGCCGCACTCAGCAGCCCTCTCTGAGAGAAGACCTCCGCAATTGCAGCTTCTACTCGCGCTTTATAACGCAGAAAAGCCTCCTCCGATAGATATCCCCTCAGTTCCTCCACTGCATACCGGTAGTCCGTAGGTGAGAACTCCTCAAACTTCATGCTCATGCTCCTGCACTCATGCTCATGCTCATCCTTATAAGCTCACAAGGATTATCAGTAACAACACCGTCAACACCATACGAAATCGCATTATTCAAATCATCTATTGTATTTACAGTCCATAAATATACTTCTATTCCCTCATATCCCACACAGGCATCAATGAATTCGCGAGTTATCCTCGAATATTTCGCAAAGATGATGTCTGCCTTCGCATCCTGTACCAGCCGCACGGGATTCACCGGGACACTTGCGATTATCACACCGGTCTTTATCTCTGGTGCCTTCTCCTTCAGGTTACGTAGTGAGGTGTGGATAAACGAGGAGATGATGACTTTATCCCCCAGACCCGCTTCTGTCACCTCTTCAAGTACCTGCCATTCCATACCTTCTTCCTTCAGTTCTATAACAAGCGGGCGTGAGTACCTCTTTGCTACTGAAAGAGCTTCAGATAGCTCCGGTATTCGCTCGCCTTTACCTGCATCAAGGGCTCTTAACTGCTCTATGGTCATATCACTGACCTTACCCGTCCCATTAGTGGTCCTTTCGAGCGTATCATCGTGTATCACCACCAATTTATGATCGCAGGTAAATCGGAGGTCAACCTCAACGGCATCTGCACCACACTCAAAAGCTTTATTCATTGCTCTGACTGTGTTCTCCGGTTCACTTGCTCTCGCTCCACGGTGGGCTATTATCTTCATCTCTAATGCTATACCAAATGGAGTCGCTAAGAAAAGGTTTTTGAAATAAAGATAAATTTTAAATTATGGGTATAACGAGAAGGGTGTGGGTGCACCATCGGGCTAACGATAATGAAGGATTGAAGGCGCAAATAGCGATCGTTGGAGCTTCTGGACTGAGGTCGGTTGGTAAGATAGTGATAAAGGAACTTATAGCGAGGCAGAAGCCAGGATTGCTCCTGGAGTTGTACTCTTATGGACTGCCAGGGGTCTATTATGGACCCTCTTATCTCGCTCCAGCCTCCGCTGCGGGCGTGGAGATAGGCAAAGGCGGCATTGTGGAGCTCCCGGGTGTGAGGTTCTATCTATTAAAGAAGAGAGGTATTATTATTGTGGATGGTTACCAGGCATATAATCCTCAAAACCAATACCTGCTTGCTGATAAGGTAACAGATTTGCTACGTGATTTCCACGTAAAAAGGCTTTTTTCGCTCGGTGCACAGGTAATAGAAGAGGGAATCAGGTGCTGCGCAACAGACCCCCACCTGCTGGTAGAGATGCAGGCATACGGGATTAAGCAAACGCATGTAGACAGGTTTATAGGCTTCTCCGGGCTTGTAACTGCGATGGGGCATAATAAGGGTATAGAAGGAGTTTGTTTATTTGCAAGTACGAGCCAGAACGCGGCAGACCCCGAGTATCCTGATTATACAGCGGCATCGGAACTGCTAGTCAAGTTGAGTGAGATATTACAGCTCGATGTGGACACATCTATATTAGAAGCGAAGAGTAGGGAGGAGAGTAAGCTGAGGGAAGAGGCGATACGGGAAGAGGAGAAACGTGCGATGAGGGAGAAACGGGAACGAGAACAGGAAGAAGCAAGAGGATACGTATAGAGAAAGAGAAGAGAAGAGAATGGAAAGTACTACCGCAACATACGAGATTGCATGCCGGGAAATAGCAGAGCTCATACAGAAGGGGGGATTAACAGAACCTGAGAGCATAAACCGTGCGAAGAAGGAGATAAGTGCAAGATATAAGCTATGTCACATCCCAAAGAATTCCGATGTGCTGAGATTCATTAGCAGTGGCAATGATAGTGGCAGTGGCAGCGAATTGAGAGAGAATCTGAAGCGGAAACGTATGAGGACCGCATCAGGCGTTGCTCCTGTCGCTGTTATGTCCTCTCCATATCCATGCCCTCATGGACGGTGTATCATGTGCCCTGGCGGTCCTTATTCCGATTTTGGATCGCCACAGAGCTATGTAGGCAGAGAGCCAGCAGCTATTAGAGCTGCTCAATGTAACTATGACCCTTACAGGCAGGTAACTGTGAGACTGCATCAACTGGAGGAGATAGGACACGATTTTGAGAAGGTGGAACTTATCCTGATGGGTGGCACACTGACTGCGAGACCCAGCTATTATCAACACTGGTTCGTCCAGAGATGCTTAAGTGCAATGAATGACTTCGGGAAGGCAAAGGCACGGCAGCGAGAGGTGAGAAATGTCGGTATCACATTTGAGACAAGACCCGATTATGCACGTGAGAGAGAGATAGACCAGATGCTGGAGATGGGCGCTACGAAAGTCGAATTGGGTGTGCAGCATGTGAAGAATGATATACTGGAGGAGATAAAGCGTGGACATTCCGTCGAGGATATAATAGAAGCGACCTGGAAGTTGAGGAACTCTGGCTTGAAGGTGGGCTTTCACCTGATGCTTGGATTGCCCGGCTCCTCAATAGAGGAGGATAAGCGCATGTTCGACCGTGTCTTCCATGACCACCGATTCATGCCCGATTACCTGAAGATATATCCCACACTGGTAGTCAGGGGTACTGAGTTGTATGAGCGTTGGAAACGAGGCGAATACAAGCCGATATGCGAGGAAGAAGCAATAGAAATCATCGCTTATGCGAAGAGGATAATCCCTAAATGGGTTCGCATACAGCGGATACAACGAGATATTCCGGCTCAATTCATAGAGGCGGGCGTAAAGAAGAGCAATTTGAGGCAGCTGGTGAAAGCTCGGCTGCAGACACTGGGCTATAAATGCAGGTGTATAAGATGCCGTGAAGCTGGTCTATCGCAGTTGCAGGGTAGAATCGTGGATGAGAGTTGTATCCGGCTGGTAACAGAGAGTTATGAGGCAGGTGACGGTATGGAATATTTCATCTCGTACGAAGATGTGAAGAACGACATTTTGATAGCTCATTTGAGGCTCAGGCTGCCTTATGAGTCTGCAAGCATCCATAGAACCGAACTTATGCACGCGGCTCTTGTTCGTGATTTGCATGTATATGGTGAATTGGTCCCTCCGGGTGAGTCAAAACATGCGAGCTGGCAGCATCGAGGCTATGGCACACGATTATTGAAGCGGGCAGAGGAGATTGCATCTGAGCATGGTTATCAGAAGGTAGCAGTAATGAGCGGGATAGGAGTACGCCCTTACTATGCGAAACAGGGATACAGGCGAGAGGGACCGTATATGGTGAAACAAATATGAATACCCTCTATCATATTCATAATCGTGATCATACAATCTCCACTCCGTACTCCGCACCAGTCATGGCAAGCTCCTTCCGCAGTTCTTTCAGAAACAGCCTGAACAGCTCGAGAGAGGAGTCAGCCCAGGCACTGAAATTGGTTTTTGCAAGTTCTTCTTCCATATCGTCCTTACTCGAGACTCCAAACTGCTTTACAGTAGCCCAATTCTTATCCAAATAGATGAACAGGGCAGTAGATGCGAAATGAACCGGAATAACGGGGTATTTAGAGCATAATTCGAGAATCAATTGCCGTTCCTTCTCCAGTTCATCTTCTTCTATTCCCGATTGCTGTATCGCTCGTAACCGTGCTTTCTCATATATCAATCTTTTCATTTCCCGATCGGGACTTCTGACCCTCTGCTCTGACAGCGCTTTATAAAGTTCGCCCTGCGCTAGCTCATGTTCTATCATATATCTAAGCATCAACTCACTTGCAGACGTTAGATACGCTTCGTTCAGTGCTATGATGGAGAACCATGTGCCACGGATAAAAAATCTGCGATGTATTGCAGTTCCATAATCCAGATAGTGGGGCGAGGGTGCCAATATAGAAGGAGCAAAGATAAGCGCCTTTGTCTTCAACAGTATTGTGCTCTTGACTCGATTCTCACCTACAAGCCTCTTTATCAATTCCTCCTCTTCTCGTGCCAGAGGCGTGTGTAGCGATGCGGGATTAAGAAGAGACACATCGTAAAAATTCAGTATTTTTATAATCTCATTCACTTCAAGCTTCTTTAGCATCTCTGCTACTTCTCCAGCCGCTCGTGCCAACCATCTTCTATCACCTTCCTCTAATTTGGATTTAGACACCACCATCTCTTATGCGGGTATGTATGCGGGGGGCAGGATTCGAACCCGCGAACCCCTTCGGGAGCAGATCTTGAGTCTGCCACCTTTGTCCACTCGGTAACCCCCGCTAAGTTAGCTTACAGTGATTAAAGAAATAGCTATTCAGGTTAAAAAAGTTTGTATTTTCATCACCTTCCTCTTTCTTCTCTATCTATAAAAACAAATATTCACGGATAATCACAATTGTAACCGGGACCGATACTGTCTCCTCCACTGGGTAGAGGTAAGAGAGGTAGAGAAGAGAGAAGTAGAGAATATGATGAGCTGCAAATGTCCCGATAGGGGGTGTTTCGTTTATTACAGTCCAAAATGCGAGGAATACTGCGAGATCTCATTGGGCTGCAATAGCACAGCCTATGCTCGGATTGCGATAAGCGGTACACAGCAATGGGCAAAGACGCTTAGCCGTAAGATGTTCAACGTGTCACATAGACACGCAGTAATGACCCTTCCAGACAAATTACGTCCGGTACTGAAAGAAAAGCGCCGACTGTGGAAAGTCGTTATGGACTCGGCGATAAAAGCGTTGAATGCCACCTTAGCATAGCACACGCATTGAGGAAGGAGGTACTGGCTGGTGTGATCATTGTACTACATCCCTTTGCCATGGATTTGGGCTTTAATTCGCTTATTACGAAGGCTATATCACCTTTAAAGCACATTACGAGTATCACGACCACGACCTTCAGCATCGTTATAGCTTCACTTTTGATAGATTGGGAAGTGATATGATGATCTTTTTGAATGGTTGGTGGAGAGGGTTAAAGTATTTGTCACTCCGCGATAACCTTCCTCAGCCATTACGCCATTTTATACACCGCTTTTATCAGTTCATTAACCAAGTATGCCTTGCTTGGTCCTCGCACTGTGGGGTTTATATTTCAGTGGGGTGCATTTGCATTATAACATTCCTCCAGAGTACCATCCCAATTCAATTTACAGTTTATATCTTCTTCTAACACAGTTCCTGGTGAGAAATAAAACTCTGGCTTTGAAATAATCCTTTCAGGTTTTTCAGCCCCTTCGGATTCTTTTTTGCCATCAGAAGATTTATTACTGCAAATATTGCCATTTTCCTCTGTTGTATCTTTTTCTTGCAATTTCTTAGGGTCATAAAATCCTATTCCCGTAAAGAGTTCAATATTTCCTTCAAATTTCATATTTCTATTATATTTTAAATGGGCGACCAATGGTTTCCCTTGTTTTATTTCTATTTTTTCAGGAATATCACCCCACTTAAAAGGAGCAGTCTTTGGGAATTCTACTCCTGAAGCCAATTGGACATGCCCAAAGCCATACTTTGACTCACCACCTAAAATCAATTCTGAGATTATATTGTCAATAAAAATGCCGTTGTCTATTTTAAAATCTTTATCATTTATCTTTGCATCCTTTTTAATCCAGATGCATCCGGCAATCATCACTGGCTTTATATCTCCATTCTCATCCCTAAACCTGTTGTTTATAAACTCAATCTCATGCAAACTCTTATCCTTTGCAGTTCTGGTTTCATCTTCTATCCCTGTTGAAACGATACACCCTATGAACCTATGCTCAAATTCTGCCTTTGTTATATTTCCATATTTCATTCCTTTGTCTATATAATGAGGGAGATAGATTGTTTTTCCATCATAAAGATAAAAGTATGAGAATCTAAAATTCTCCATAACTTGCTTACCGATTTTCTTGTAATCGTCTGCCTCTGGCACTTTGCATAAATGCTCTGTTATCCTTTTAGTCACAGCGCCCCAAAAGTTTCTTCCCGGGACATAATAGCGAGTAGGTGAAACAACAGAGCCTTTGAAAGGCATATATCCAATATGGAGCGGGCTTTTCAAGCGGAAGACAAAGTTTTCTTTTTGCCACCTATTCTCGCTCATCCCCATCTCCACCTTCTTTTACCTTTGCATGATACAATGCATAGGTCAATGTGCGTGCAAGCAGTTTTTTCATAAAGAGAACTTTATCAATGTCTTTATCTTTAGCAACTTCCCTCAACTTTTCGCAAAACTTGCTGAAATCTTCGCCATTAAAGTTTTCCGACTCCTTCAGAAGATATTTTTTAATTTCTCCTTCATTTATATGATTTATGAGTTCCTTTCTTATTCTCTTAGACTTATCCTTTTCTTCAAGCCATAAGAACATTGCATAAATCCCATCTTCCTGCAAAACGCCAAGAGCCTTTCTTAGATTGTTTTCAAGCTTGGAATCACTGATTTCGCTTATCTTCTGACCGTATTCCATGCATTTATAATCAAGATTGAGCATCTGTCTCACCCCTATTACCTATTAGAATCTTCTACTTTTTACTTTAACTAACTCAAGCCTGCCAAAGCCCCTTGTTCCCATTCCGCCTGTGCCAAGATTCTTAAAGTATGGTGAAACTCCCTTTATTATGTCGTTAACAACATCAGGATTTATACCCCTTTGTTCTACCAGAGCATTATCTATACCAATTTCAAATCCAAGCACCGTTCCCCGTGGTATTGCCTCATAAGTGAATAACTTCCCTGCTTCCGCAGTTCCTGTCTCTGGGTCTATTCTTACAGAGGTTCTTACCTCAAGATTGTCATTTACAATATGAGAGAAGAGTTTCTCTGACACCACAGCTATCCTTTTCACCCATTTATCCATACCTGAAGGCAAAACTAATTCCTGCCCGTTTTCAGGTTTTTTAATATCAAGCAACAGCCAGCCAAGATTCAATGGTCTCTCTGTATCTATCCCTTTAATTGCATATGCATCATCACCTATTTCGTCTGGTATTTCTATCTTTTCTCCTTTTTCATCTTTTATTCTCTCACACCAGTATTCAATCAGCTCTTTTGTTGTAATCCACACAGTGCCCTGGATTGAGGAAACAGGAAATAGGATTATCTGCCCATCGTAGAACCGCAAGATACCTTTTTTGGATTCAGTGCCAAATACTTCCTCTGTATCTATATTCTTAAGTTTCTTATTAGAATCTTCTTTCTTTTTATCATCCTCTTTTACAATCTCTGCAAACGCCCTTACAACACCTGCAATTGAAGTTCCCGGTATCTTCGGAATATCCGTTGCAGGGTCTCTCACAATAGTATTGTCCACCCTTCCAAGCCTGTAGCCGCCTGCCCCTATGTGGATCGGGTCAAGCGCTCTTGCATATATCTTTTTGGGTTTTAATCCGTCATTCATTTTTCATTCACCTCCGTATTTTATTACATGCCTGAAAAGGATAATCGTATCAAGTAAAAGTCCATTAATGGCGGTGTTTATAAGGAAAGATCTGGTTTCTTCTTTCAACCCTTTCCATTTATCGCCAAAAGCATCTTTTAAAGTAGCCTCAGCAAACCCCCTTAAAACGACTTTCTTATTTCCATCTTCAATGTTTCTCCATTCTCTTAATTTAGAAGTAAGCATCTCTCCAATGAAGTTTATCTGTGAGCTTGAAAGATTTTCTGATAAGATGTCCCATAACTCAAGCATTTCTGAGATCTGATAAAAATAGTAAGGTCTTCCTGTAAATAGTTTATAATCCTCTCCGCCCCTCTTTTTGCCCTTGTAATATATGCCATACCTATCAGTTGTTCCCAAAAGCAAATCAAACTCAAAATATCCAGGATATAAAGAGAAAATTTTCCCTTTGGAAACAGAGGATAAATCATCAAGTGTGTATTTTTCACCCTCTTCTACTGGTTTCGTTGGGTAAAAACTGTAATACCATCCATATCTATGCCCATTCACATCCCACCAGGGGTTCATAGGCTCCTGAGTTTTAAATTCGTCTCCTTCAAGCATCCTCTTTTCTGCATCAAGGAGAATATAAAGCGGGAACTTTCTTTTTGCCACTAACAATTTAACATTTAATGGCAGTTTCCCAAGCACCTTCTCAAATCTATCATTGTAGAGTTTTGTGATCAACTCTATAATTTTCATTGAATCCGATGCAGGAACTATTAAGCGAAGCGACAGCGGTGATTTGTTGATTTCAATTAGCGGATAGTAGTCTTCTGGTTTGTCATCAACTTTTATTTCATCTGATTTTACCTCATTAATCAGCAGATTTTTATCTGGTTCATCTTCCAGTACAATGTGTTTAAATCCTTGATTCAATGCCTCTTTAACGGCTTCTTCTCCTATCTTGTTGTTATCTCCTATCTTGCTGTTAAGCTTAAATTTTTCAAGGGATTCTATCGTGTAGAACCCGCCATCCCTATTGTGAAAAACGAGGAGACATTGTGGGTCTAAATTGTCTATTTTGAGTATGTAGGGGGTAGTATCTTTTATTCTGTATACCTTTCCACTTTCTTTATCAAAAATAAACTCGTAAAATATCCTTTTAGTTTCTAATTTTACTTTGTATTTATATTTATCTTTTAAAATCTTAATTTCTCTCTTACCAACCTTAATTTTTATAATATCTTCATCTGCCTCTATTTCAGCAGATTCATCCTTCTGTATTACCCCAAGATTTTTGAGGAACGAAAGAATGTCCTCTTTTTTAGGACTGTTCCAATTAAACCAGTAAAAATTATCCATATCAATAGTGAATTTTACCCTTCTCCATTTATTGCTATAAATCTCATCCCGTATTTTCCCCATCACCAAATCAAAAAATTCCTCCGTTTCCCGCCATATCCTGTATAAACGGGCAGGAGATGGGTTCTGGGTGAAGAACCAAGATAGAATATTATTTGGATCATTTTTTATTTCATTCGGAACATTATCTGCATTTCCATCTTCCATAAAACATTCAAGTAATACATTCGCTTCAGTTTTACTTTGATTTTCTGTAATCCACTTTGCAATATTTAAAGCATCTTCTCTAAGGTTGCCTGTTTGTTTAATCTTCTTATCTTTTAAAATATTCTGAGTGGCTTTTTTCTTATACCTCTCTCCATTTTTCCAATCCACAAAACTCTGTGAATAAATCGTTCCAATCATCGTTCCATCAAGCCACTTATCAAGATTAAAACTCAGAGAAATTAAAGCAACCCGATTATTTTTATCTGCGATCTCATGAATCCATATTGTATATTCACTGTTTGAAAGCCATTGCTTAACTCTTCCCCTTCTTCTATTCTCGCAAATCTCACATCTTTCCGCTTTCTCATGCTTTGGTCTTATCCTGCAAATGGGACAAATATCTATTTTTGCATCTTTATTTTTCTCTCTTATCTTATTAACCAATCTCTCAAATTCAGCTTCCAGATCAAAATTACTTTCAATATTTTCCTGCTTCTCTCCTTCTTCTTTTTTAATAAAAAGAGTTGGACTCATCTTTGGTATCTGCCTCATTTCGGATGCAAATTTCAATTCCTCTGCAATAATGGTAAGCGTGCCGGATGCTCTACTCAATGTGAAGAATGGCCAGAGTTCATTATTACTTTCCTTGTAAATGATTTCTAAGGCCTTTTTTGTACATTCTTTGGCAAGTTTTTTTGATTTGTCATTTAGATCTGGAAATGTGAAATAAATCCCATTCGTGTCTTCATAGATTGCATTACCCACCGGTATCTCGTCCTCAAATTTATTTCTCAACCTTTCTTTGATATTCTCAATGATCTCTTCCCTTGCCTTGATCTCGGCAATCTTTCTTCCTCTATTTATAAATTCTATCCCATCCCAGCAGATACCGAATATTCTCCATTGCGGCTTTTGGGGGTCTATCTTTGCTCCACAAACTTTTGCCGCCAGAAGGGATTTAAACAGTGATGCAGTAGAATATGAATGGTCCCAGAGAGTAACATCGTTTGACGGTATTCTTGTCTCTCCAAGAGCATGAGAAAAATATGCTTTGAATGCGTTTATTAAAGATTCTCTAAAGCAGGTAAGGCTCATTGTTCCCGGGATATAACTTCTAAATAATCCGGTCAGATTGTCTTCCAGATCCTCAAATCTCTTCTGAAAACACACAAGGTCTATCTTCTCTTTCTTGTATCCAAATAGAGATGCTATCCATGTATCATCAAGATGCTGCTTCTTCCTTACAATGCCTTTATCGTCGGCAGAATCCTTTTTATCACTCCCTTTCAAAAGTTTTATAATATCATCTACTATTTTCTTTTCATCTCTCTCGTGATGTTGTGTTATGAGATTATATATATTTGTTTTTTCACTCCCAATGCTCACATCAAACTTGCTGTTTTTGATCTGTCCTACTAACTCAGATTTTAAAAATTTATCTATCTGAGCATGAGTATCTGGTGCAGCTTTTTCTATAGATTTACTTTTAACAAAATCAGGATGCAATTTCCCGATATCGTGTAGCAGTGCTCCAATTTCTCCTATTAATATTGTCTTTCTGCTATTTTTGATTATATTAATCATTCTCATTTTCATTCACCATCCTTAACATTATTATTTACTGTGGCGTACAGCATTGAGAAAATATCCTTTTTATCTTCAGGACGGACGACAACATCATCTTCTTTCAATTTCTCAATCACTCCAAAACCAGAAGTCTTCTTCGCTGAGAATCCGTAAGTGTAGAACATAAGTTTCAGTGTTTTAGCAAAAAATCTAAGATCTTCTTCAACTTCTTCCTCTTTGAAATCTTTTCCCCTTGAATGTGGGATGTAAAGAAGATGAAAATCTCCTTTTGCTCCACTTTTCATAACTTCAAGTGATATCGGTCCTCGTGCTGGTGTTCTTGTATCCCTTTTCAGTGGTGTTATAACATCCCCTCCTGCCTCTTCTTCAAAGAATGTTGGAAAGAAGTAAAGCCTGCCTTTTAAAGCAGTTTCATCATCTGATTCTGAACCAAAAAGACGTCTTACTATCTCTCTTCTAGTTCTTTCATCTAATTTTTTGCCATTTATTTCATCAACTCTTCCAGCCGCAAACCTCAAATGTCCCTTCCATGTTGAAGGTCTTACCATCGGAAGTCCTGTAAATTTATCTCTCACAATGGGATTTTCAAAGATTTTACCTTCAATAATGTGAAATTCCCCTTCATCCCTGCTTGTGTAGGGTTTTTTCATAGTGAAAGAGATTTTTATGAGGACAGAGTTTTTCGGGAGATATTCCAGATCTTCTGGATTGGGGTAGAAATTACAGATGCTTTTGTTTTCTTTGTCCTCTACTACTTTATTCAATATTTCTTTTTTATTCCTGGCAATTTCTATGTCAATATATCTTTCAGCCTTAGAAAGGTAATAATCAAAAATCTTTTCATTCATAAAAATCACCTCCAGAATCTAAAAGTATATGAGGATTTATGTCCCACTTCTCCCAAATACTTTCAACAATGACAGGATTATCAGTTAGACCAAAAGTGTTTTTCCAAAACTCTTCACTTTTGATATTGGACTGTAACATATTTTTCACATCGTCTCTTTTAGTTCCTAACTTTTCTGGCAAATCTGGAATCCAACCCCATATCTTCATTTCCCATTCTGGTTTTTTCCCCTTTTTAAAAGCATTTTTGTTATAAATGTGAGATACAAAAATCTTTGAACCCGTTTTTTCCAAAACGTCTTGCTCTTTTATTCCCCCATTTTTACAGGTAGTGCAATAGTACATTCCTTTGTTATTCCTATCATCTACTACAGAGTGTTCCCAGCAAACCTGATGTATTGGTTTGAGTTTTCCCTTAACGCTAACAAAACCCATTAAATAATGGCGTAATACATCATTATTAAATAACCCTCGTAAAGATCGCCTTACCCAAGGAGATGTGGGGATGTAAGTGTAGGATTCAAAGGTTTCGTTTAGTGGTAAATGGCCCTTTAAGTCATCCATTGTTTTATAAATACTGGAACTCACAATTTTTCGTATTTGGGAAATAGATTCATTTTTAAATGGTATTCTGCAAAAGAAAAATCGATCAATTCGTGGTAGGGGCAACCTGGAATTTTTTTCTTGTGAAAAATCCCGGTTTATAAATACATTGGAAAAATTAACCTCGTCTTCAATATGCACTATTCCAAATCCTTTTTGAACTCCTGCACCCAAGCCCCATTCTGCAGCAATTTTAAGTAATAATTTAATCAATTCCAGTTTATCTTTTTCAGAATAAAAAACTAATTTATACTTTCCTATTAAACCTCCATTTCTTTTATAGGTCTTACCTGATGAATCGTAATAGCCTAAGAAATATGGCTTTTTAGAACCAGATGGTTTAGCAATGATAAAAAGTGCAAAAGAGTTATTTAGAGCTTCAGTATGAAGAAAAAACTTCCTGCTCCAACCCGTGCACCCGAACAATTCGCAGGCATCGCAGTGATTCCTCCCTTCACACTTTGAATTAGTCGGATCACATGCATTCCCGCCCAATCCTCTGATTAATGCCTCATACCACCATCTCAAACTCCCAATTATTCCTGTTTCTCTAATCTCATTAGATTTTCTTTCTGCATCGCCGGTCCATAAAGGGGTTAAAGCTTTAATTTTAACCGTGTATTCTTCCATCCCACCTTCCTTCACCTTCGCCTTCAACACTTTATTTGTTTCTGTTCCAGTTCCAAATATCTCTATCACCTTAATAATTATGGTTATAGCATATTAAGTTCTATATGGCTCATTATATTTATGTTCTGCTATATATCCAGTATCTCCGAATACTCTTTGGGAATGATGACAAAAGAAGATATTTCAAACGTTTCAGGCAAATATAATCGAGCTTTTTTTCCATAAATTCATTGCGGATGGTATACTCAGCGAATTTCGCGACAGAAAAAAAGTAAAAATAGCAAAAAAGCCGCATTAACAGTCCTTCTGTAAGCTAATCCTGTCACTGTAGCCAAATTTCTCGATCACCCCTTCATAGATCCCATCTATAGGATCTTTATCCCTCAAAATACCCTTCTCTTTAAGGATAGAGATCGGTGCAAATACCGCTGTTTTGACGATGCTTCGCCTGAACAGGGTTCAGTGTCCCTCTATGCTCGTGCAGCCCCGCCCTGCACCTTTCTTTAACCATTCCTTGAACCTGGCGTATTTCGGAACCATGATTATATATCTATATCGCAGGTTGAGCTCCTGTAAGACCTTTATGACGCCACACGTGTAAAATCCATGGTCAAAAAGGACAACCTCAATTGGTATGAGCGATTTTACGAATACCAACAGCCCCCCCTCATATAATAACCCGTTTCCATGCTTATTTTTGTGATCGGGATGGCGTGAAGGATGAATTTCAAATCGCTGGACACAATGGATACAACGATGTATTTGTATGATCCGGTAGCCCCTTTGACGCCGTTTGTGTAATTGTGGATCCACAAATTCTTTATCTTACCGTAAAACGGTTCATAGGTCTCATTAATTGCGATAATGAATCGTCTCTTTCTTATCTGCCTCTTCACGACTTTTTGACTTTTTTGTATTCCTGTAGTATCAGGTCAAAGCTGGCACACTCAGACAATCGTCAAAAAAGCGTATCACTGTCTGACAATCCAGGATCAAGACCTTTGACGGTCTCCACGTAATCCTTCGCCTGCGCTGCATTCATTATAAGTTGTACGAATGTCCTTACAGCATATCTTGCCCCTGATACTGGATGCTCCTCGTTGAATAGCCAGTGGAACACTAAGGACACTATGAAATTCCTTACCGAATATCTCATAGCGATAGAATTCTCGTACAATTACAAAAACAAAAAAAACCTTTCTTTCAAAAAGAAAGCTTTACCAAGAAATATTATACCTCATGTGCTATAAAAAAGCTTTTAGTCAGATTTTAACTTTTAGTATCGCTTCTTTAAAAGACATCTGTATGCCTCGTTTTTATACGAGGTACAACTAACAACTATTGTACAATAACGTTATTACCGATATTAGTTACGGAACGAGAAGCGAAGACGGAAAAGCCGCATGGGAGAACATGATGTCTATACTCGATACTTGCAATAGGAATGGGATGGAAACATTATAAATTGAAAGAGAATCTAATTTGACTGCAATATAAATTCAGTACTTCCTTCGGTCATTTTAAAATCCTTGTAGTATTTAATATTGCCAGCAATGCGACACCCACGTCAGCAAATACCGCCTCCCACATAGTTGCCAGTCCAAGGACGCCTATAGTCAAGAATATCCCTTTAATTCCCAATGCAAAACTGATGTTCTGCCAGACTATGCCCCTGGTTCTTTTCGCAATTTTAACAGCCTCATGAAGTTTTGATGGTTCATCGGACATTAAAACTATATCCGCCGCTTCTATTGCAGCATCTGACCCCAGTGCTCCCATAGCTACACCAATGTCTGAACGCATTAATACAGGAGCATCGTTTATACCATCTCCAACAAACGCTATTAAGTCTTTATTATTTGCCTTCTTTTTCATCAATTCTTCTATCTTTTCTACTTTTTGTTGTGGCAGTAATTCTGCAAAATACTCATCCAATCCCAGTTTTTGAGAAACTGCTTTTGCAACTTCTTGACTATCACCTGTGAGCATTATCTGCCTTTTTACTCCAATGTCTCTAAGTTTTTGAATAGCGGTCCCTGTATCTTCTTTGATTTCATCAGAGATGATGACATAACCCGCATATTTATGGTCAATTACGACATGAACCACCGTTCCTTTCACATCGCAGGTATCGTGTTCGATATTTTCTCTGTGGAGAAGTTTATCATTTCCAAGTAAAACATAATGACCTTCTACTCTTGCTTTTATGCCGTACCCGGAAATTTCCTCATAGCTTTCTATTTTCCTCACATCTATCTTTCCTATCTTTCTATTAAAGGCTTCAAGTATTGATTGAGCAATAGGGTGGCTGGATTGACTTTCTGCATGTGCAGCAAATTTTAATATTTTATCCTCTGAAAATTTATTTTTGGTGACAATTTTGGTAACCCTGAAAACGCCCTTTGTCAGGGTCCCGGTTTTATCCCACACAATAGTATGAAGATTATTCAACCCCTCCAAATAATTTGAACCCTTTACCAGAACCCCTCGTTTGGATGCTGCACCTATCCCCCCGAAAAATCCCAGAGGAATCGAAATCACCAGGGCACATGGGCAGGATATCATCAAAAATATGAGTGCTTTGTATATCCATTCTGAGAAAGTTTCTTCATGAGCAAACATGGGGGTAAATGCTGGAATATGATAAAGTATCACCGGTACTATAGCAAGGATAAAAGCGCCAAAAACTACTGCAGGAGTATAATATTTTGCGAATTTAGTGATAAATTTCTCAGTATGAGCCTTTTTACTGGCGGCATTTTCCACTAAATCCAATATTTTAGATACAGTAGATTCGCTGAATTTCTTTGTTACTTGAACAGTTAAAAGTCCTGTTTTGTTTATCATCCCCGAAAGGATTTCATCTTTTGCTTTTACCTTTCTTGGCACCGATTCCCCAGTTAAAGCAGATGTATCCACCAGCGAGGAACCATCTAAAACAATCCCATCAAGCGGAACCTTTTCACCTGGTTTTACCATGATTATATCGCCAACATTGACCCCATTGGGGGCTACTTTTTTTGTTCCCCCGTCTATCTTTAAATTTGCATAATCCGGTCTTATCTCCATTAAAGATTTAATTGATTTTCGAGAGCGATTTAATGCTATATCCTGAAGTAATTCACCAATTTTAAAAAACAGCATAACTGCTACGGCTTCAGGAAATTTCTTTATTGCAAAAGCGCCTGCTGTAGCCACGATCAACAAGAAATTTTCATCAAAGACTTCTCGGCGAAATACATTTCTAATAGCCTTCCAGACTATATCTCTTGCGATAAGGATGTAGCTCAACAAAAATAGGGATAATCCCAACCCGAAGGGCAATTTGAATATTAAAGCTCCCGCATATATTAATATTCCTAATCCAAGAGTCATAATCTCCTTTTTCATACTGAAATCTTCTTTCTTTTCTCCTGTTTCACATACCTCCTTACAGACCTCCTTTGTATTGTTCATGTCAGAGTTGTTAGTGAGCTTATCCAACATATTACTTCCTTCCGTTAGCTACCAGCTACCAAAAATTTCATCTGACGTCGTCCAGCGGGTATATGAATTCCAAGCGAAGCCTGATACCCGTTTGTTATGTGACCCATAGGGCTAGGTTGCGAAGCAACCGCAGAGTTCCACTGCTCGTTTATTTTAATTGCTCTCATCTGCACTCTAATACACATCCTATGTTCTTGATTTCCACTGCTTTACTCAAAAATATTTTTTCTACGCACATAATAACCAAAGCCACTGCGGCAAATATCGCTACTATAGATTCAACCTGCCATACAGTCAAAGATGAATAATATCCTAGAGTAGGCGCAACAAAATCCACGATGGTGTGGAGAGATATAGCAATGCCAAGTATCCAACGATTTCTCAGGCTATGCATGACCAGTAAAGCAGATCCTACGTGAATGCAGACTGCCAGATTTCGTTCAACTGCACCGGCAAGCATCTCTGAGAAATTCTGCGTTTCTGTGCCCACGATTGCCATTTTAATTATCGGAATGCAATATATCAACAAGATTTCAACGAGAGCCGCACCCAACCCAAAGGCAACGCCATTAAACCATGTTCTCTCCTCAACAAAGGATTTTAGGAATTTATACGAAAACCCTCCTCAAAGATTCCCGCTAAGGTCGCACTAAACCCTATGAACCTTATTGGTGGTAGTTGAGGAGAACCAATAAGAAAATAAGTTGGTTGGAGTATAGCACTCCTGATGAGAGCAACAAGCCATACAAGTGCACCCAAACCTACAATTGTGAGTAATTCTCTATCTCTTGTACGAAGATAGATGACTGTACAGACAGTAGGAGCCACTGCGATGGCGAAAAGGAGGAGTAAAACTGATATTTGCGTAATATCATCCCCAATTTAATTTAAACAATCATTTATTTTTCTTGCTAATCCTTGTGTCCCATACATTGAACCAAGACCATTTATGACATTTCGGACATCGCATATATCTCTTCTTTCCAAATCTTATACTTGTAAAAGATGCAAAAGGAATCCACTTATACACAAATTCATAGCCACATTTGGGGCATTTTAATTTGCTTTTCATACTTCTCCTCTTGGGATTGTTGATCTATAAACTATATCAATCTCAATCATATAATAAATGTTGAAAGTGAGTGGGGTGCACCCCTGAGTGCTTAAAAATCCCCCTCAGTGACATGCTCAGATTGAAAGGAATATTTATCGAG
>JAGGRR010000052.1 GCA_021159465.1 Methanophagales archaeon | reverse complement strand
CCAATATCAACTTGGTGGCAATGATAGCGGATAATATAGCGAATAAAGTAACTAAAGTAACTAAAGGACCCCATGATTGTAATAATCATCATAACAGCTGTTATAGCACCTGGGCCGGCAAGTAGGGGTGTCCCTATTGGCACTGCACCTATCCCTCCTCTGCCTGTCGCCTTCACCATATATTTATGTTCACGCAGGAGATCAAAGGATACGAGAAGGAATAGAATTCCTCCTGCCACCATGAAACTATCCAGCCTTCATGTGTGTTCGGTTAAGTAATCCATCTATCCATCAGCCTCTCTCGTTTGACATTTGGATTGCATCCCTGGCCGAGGTAAATGTTGTACCAAATCCGAGCGTTAACATCCAGAAAAGAATAACCGGCTCAATTTTACGCTCCCTTATGATAAGTCCACCCTCTCGTGCAGTATTTCTTAAAAGAGTATCAATGGCACAAAGTTGGAATCACCATCTCTTATCCGAACACCTATGAAAACCTGTTTGTACCCAGCAGGGTTTACACCTCTCTTGCACCCATTCAATCTCATCCTTATGCGTTTGAATATACCTTTCTACAGCTTCTTTGTAGATTCGTTTGGTTATATAGCCAGTTTCATGCAAAAATTCCTAATTGGCAAGTTTGAAACTGTATCTCTATTTGAATAATCACTAAAATCCTCCCGGCGCTATTCCTCTCTTGGTAGCCCCACTAAAGCTTCGTATGAAACTTGCGGTTTTCCGTCGTCTCCAATCCAATATTTTTTTGCAAACAGTAAGTGTTCCTTCCACAGTCCAAGGACCTAAATTCTGCATTTCTGATTCTGATAGTTCTTCAAACTGTCCTTCGATGATTATTTCATCCATTGCTTCGGTAGGACTACGAAAGAAGATTTCAGGTGTCACTCCTTTCCTCCCCGAAGAGAGAAACAAATTAAGGGCGTAAAAGATATTTTATTTGACTTCCCATGATTATTTTGACCAATAAGGCACATAAAGTCGTCCATATCTAAAGTTAATCTTGCGAATTGACCTGAACCCTTTGATACATATCCAACGCAATTTCATCATTTCATCCTCCTCCTATATGAGGAATTCCACACTACAGTTCCGCGTGTATCTGAAGTTGCCGAAGGCAATTTGGGGAAATTAAAGATTTCTCTTTTATCCGCTGTTACTGTTATATGACCCGAACGAGGTGAGGGCAAGGCAACGAAGTTGCCGCAGAGTTCGGGGAGGGGGCAAAATACATCTTCACAGTTATGCAACCTTCTCCAGTCATCATATTGCTTTAACCAGCACAATTATTGCGAGAATCACAATGAATAATGAAAGCCCAATTTCTAGCCACAGTGGCTTTGTCTTCAAAGACATTAAACTACCTATTCTGGCTCCAATTATTGAGCCTACGACTACCACTACAGCGGGGAGAAACATTATATTGCCGCGAGACCAAAACACAAACGCTCCTGCAATTGCTGTAAAAATAGTCGCAAACAGTGATGTGGCTATTGCTTTTCGAATACTAAGTCCTATTATTTTTAGGAAAGGGGGAAATAAACTACCCCCACTACCTCCACGTAGAATTGTTAGAAAGTTGAGAAAGAATGTCCCTAAAATGACAATCTTCGCACTTGGGTTAATTTTTTGAGCAATTTCTGGGAAAATCCTATCGAAATAAATCCCGAATATCGTCATGATAGAAACAATAACAAAGATAATCGCTAGAACTAAGGTTGGTATAAATCCCGTTAAAAATGCCCCTGTTAAAGTACCCATTATACCGCCAATTATTACATATCGAGCAATTTCCCAATCTATATTCTTTCTGTGACTTATAGCGCCAATAAGAGAGGAGAATGGTATAACTAATAGATTTACTCCAAAAGCGCTTAGTAAAGGCAATCCAGCAACATAAAGTAAAGGTGTCCTAACAGAGCCCCCGCCTATTCCAAACATACCACTCATAAATCCGGCAAAAAGACCTATAAAAAGATATATCAGCATTTGTGTTATTGGTTCCATTTTATCCCTCTCATCATATTTTGCCCCTGAATTTCTGCTAACGGTGTATAATATCCGAACTTAGTCCGTATATTATTCTAATTTAGCGGTATATCAGAACATGGTTTGCATATACATCCCTCTGGTCGAACTCCTCCATCTTTAATTTTAACCATCTCCCCCGTTTATCTGTAAGTTGTCCAACGGACTTTTAATCTTACCTATATCCTTGTTACTCACATGCGTACGTATACATATTTCCTCTGTTTTTGAACTTTTATGCCCTAAAACCACCTGAGCTCCTGAATATACCTTAACTCAATCTCTCGTAACGCTTTCTCCTCGCTTAACTTTGTCGACGGGAAGTCCCTTGCGTAAGCTGGGGTAGTTCACTCACAACCGAACATGAACGCCATTCTCCTTTAGATAGCGTTTGACATCATGAATTGAGTATTCTTTATAGTGGAATATGGATGCCGCGAGTGCAGCGGAAGCATCGGTGTAGGTGAAGACATCCTTTATGTGCGAGGGCGTGCCGCAACCTCCAGAGGCTATAACCGGTATATTCACACGCTCACAAACTGCCGCAGTCAATTCCAAGTCGAACCCGTCCTTTGTCCCATCACGGTCCATACTGGTGAGTAGAATCTCACCTGCTCCTCTGTTCTCTACTTCCTTCGACCATTCCAGTGCATCTACGCCCGTGAACTTCCTGCCGCCGTAAAATGAGCATTCAAACCAGCATTTCCCCTCCCCCGTATCTATTATCTCCTTGTCTTCATCCATTGCCCTCTCCAATTCCTCTTCACTGCGCAGATACCGCCTCTTTGCATCTATTGCCACTACACACGCCTGCGAACCGAACCGTGCAGCGAGTGCATTCACCAGTTCAGGGTCTTTTAACGCAGCAGTGTTCACAGAGACCTTATCAGCACCTGCATTGAATATCCGCCTCGCATCTTCCATGCTTCGTATACCACCTCCAACAGTGAGCGGTATGAAGACCTTACTCGCAACCTTCTCTATCACATTCGCCATTGTCTCTCGCCTTTCATGCGACGCCGTGATATCCAGGAATACGAGTTCATCAGCGCCCTGGTCATCATACTCCGCTGCAAGCTCCCAGGGTATACCTGCATACGTGATGTGCTTGAATTCCACTCCCTTTACCACACGTCCACCTGGTACACCTAAGTCACAGTCCAGGCAGGGTATAATCCGCTTTGCTAACATCTCAAACACATCACGCAATAGAAATGCAACGCTATTGCTGCTATCTGAAGGATGAAGAGAGCAATGCACCTCCGATCGCACCTATATACTGCGGATATTTCGGCACTATCACATCGAATCCGAGCACATCATTCATCGCCTTTGGCACGCCAGCCACCAGAGAAGTACCACCTACCTCTATCGCGGGCTGTCTGAGGTCTATCTCCTGTAACAACTGCTCCTTCACCTGCTCCACCACCGAATGACACGCAGCAGCTGCTACATCCTCGCGCCTCGCACCCATTGAGAGTGCGGATACAAGGTCCTGAATCCCGAATACGATACAATAGCTATCTGTCTTCACCTTGTATGGGTCACCTTCCAGTGCCAGCTTTCCCATCTCCACAACGTCCACACCCAGCCTTCGTGCTGTCATCTCCAGAAATCTACCTGATGCACCTGCACATATCCCGCCCATAGTGAAATTATCAGGTATCCCATCATTTGCTGTTATTATCTTGTTGTCCATACCACCGATATCAATGATCATCGCCTCACCCTTTTCTATACCCGCGAGATACATCGCTGCTTTTGAGTTCACCGTCAATTCCTCCTGTACCAGATCTGCCTTGAAGTGCTCTCCTAACGGATGTCTTCCATACCCAGTCGTTCCAAGCGCTTCTATATCGCTCCTCTTCACACCCGCGAGCTCAAGCGCCTTACTAAATACCTTCTCCGCAGTGTCCACAACTTCTCGCGTGGGCGACCATGTTGCACCAAGTACTTTGTTATCGAGCATTACCGCTGCTTTCGTGGTTGTAGAGCCTGAATCTATACCTGCTGTGAGCCCCTCCTGCTCCTTTCGCTCCAGTATCCACCGCCTCCTCACTATCGTTACCAGCGCTTCCATCCGCGTCAATAACTCACCCGCTTTCGTTCGTTCTGTAAAAGGATACATAACTACTGGTAATTGCGTCCTATCCTGGATAATGCGCCTTATCTCTGTCCTTATCACCGCTCCTCTTGGGCACTTGTGACACCCGGCAACGAATACCGCATCGGCATCACACAAACCCTCCGCCACTGCATACCCCCTTGCTAATGCCACACTCAACCCATAACTGTTCTTCATGTCATAGCCGAACTCTTCGGTCTTCGATGCCACATAGTCCAGGTCAACCTCGGGCACGAATATCTCGGCTCCTACTTCTTCCGCCGCACGCTCTATCTCATGCTGCACGTTGCCGTAAATAGTGCCGCAGGAGACCTGTGCTATTCTTATCTCTCCCTCACCTTCTCCTTCCATCTTGGCCATAATACAATACTATACACCAATGCAGGATTTAAACTAAATATTTTTTTGCTATTCCCGCATCACCTTAAAGCTTCAAATATATTAAACGAAGTAAATTTATAAATTCATGCTTCTCCTTGTTGTGATAGCGATAGCTTCTCCACCACAACAAAACTCTTCGTCTTGCTTAGTGGGCGACATTCCATAATCTTCACCACATCGCCTACCTTCGCAGCTATACATGGCGGATTATGTGCATGAATCTTTGACCTTCTCGTTTCATACCGCTCGTATTTCCTTATCTTCTTCATATACGTCCGCTCTACCACAACTGTCTTCGCCGCCTTATCACTCACCACTACTCCCTCTATTATCTGCCCGCGAACCGGTAACCTACCATGGAAAGGGCAGTTAATATCCTCACATTCACGATCTGGCTCCTTAACATCTATTCCTATATCCCGCTTCATCTTTGCATACCTCTCTTTATCCTGTCCTCAGGTCTCGCCAGAAGCTTATCTCCTCTTATCCTCGCTCGTGTACCATCTTCAAGGACAAATATGAACATATTCCCAGCCTTCGGGATTCGCTTCTCCTCCTGCTGCTCTGTCTCTATTACAAAGGTGTTCCTCGTCTCATCCACAATCCTACCAAACAGTCCTTCCATATCCCTGTTACTGCTCTCTTCTACTTCCATTATCAACCCAATCAATTCCTCCTGGGGCAAATCTTTAATCTTCAACTCTCATCCTCTAACCGATAGCCCATCTCACGCAGTACCTTCTTCACCTCTGCTTTATGGTCACCCTGTAACTCCACACAACCCTCTTTTACCGTACCACCGCATGCGCATCGTGACTTCAACTCCTTTGATAGCCCTCTCAGGTCCACTTCCTTCTTGTCTATACCCTTTATCACTGTTGTTATCTTCCCGAATCTTCTCTTCACCGTCGTGACCTTAACCACCTGTTGTTCTTTCGCTATCTCTTTGCAGATGCATAAATCTATCGGTAAACCACATTTATCACAGATCTGTGTACTCATTTTATCCTCTTTCATCTTATACCTTTCTTTATTTCACTCTCTACTGTTTTTATCCTCGCTATTGTCCTCCTTATCTCCTTTATTCTACCAGGATTCTCAGATGCACCTCCAGTGGCTACCGTCCCTCGCTCACGCAATAAATCAGAGATCAAGCTCTCCAACTCTTCTCTCCTCTCCTTTTCACTCATCTTCCTTATATCTTCAATTCTAAATATACTCATTCCTTCCTATCTCCGTCTCCCTCCTCTTCTTTATTTACCTCCTCTTCCTTAACTTCCGGCTCTTCCTTCTTTATTATACGAAAGGCATCCGGTCGCTCAGCATCTGGTCTTACTATCCAGACTTGCACACCTATAACACCTGATTTCACTTTGGCTATTGCATAACCACGATCTACCATCTCCTCCGCTACCTCGCCACAGTGTTTTATATATCCTTCCACCATCTTCTCCGTTCGTCCTCGGGGCCCCTTCAACTTGCCTGACATCACTATCTCACAGCCAAAAGTACCCTTCTCCATTATCCGCTGCAACATAGACCTGCCAGCCCTTCTGAAATGCCAACCTCGCTCTATCAACTTCGCCAATCGGTTTGCCATCAAAGTTGCACACAGGTCAGGTATCTCTATTGGTTGCACATCAAGTTGGGGATTGTCCAATTCATGCCTCATGGCAACCTCTTCTGTCAATCTCTTTATCCTCCTACCATCTTTACCTATTATCATACCGGGTTTCTCGACTTTCACCGTTATCTGCGTGCCCATCGGTGTCCTCTTTATCTCCATTCCCCCATAGCCTGCTCTCTCTAATTCCTTCTCAAAAAACTCGTTCAGTCTTACCTTCTTTATTCCCTCCCTCACAAACAGTTTCTCTATCACCTACCTCAGCTCCCCCTCTTCCTTTAATATCACTTCAACCGTGACAGTTTCGGTATTCTTCGGCGTTGCACGACCAAATGCCCTTGGCATCATGCCCTCTATAACTCTGCCTTTCTTCGTTCCTATATGCCATATCCGCATCACATCAGGATCGAGCCCTTTATATTCCGCATTTGCTCTCGCCTCTTTTATCAATTTCAATATTGCTTCACTCGCCTTCACTGGATACCTGCCTGCATACCAATTGATCAGCCCTCTACGATGTGCCACCTTCTTCTTATGTCGCTTGAATGGGACAGGCACTCGCCCTTCCAGTACAGCCTCCAGATACCGCTCCGCATCTTCAACTCTCATACCCTTCAACACCCTGCATATCTCATACGCATGCTTTGGTGAGATATGAAGCTCATAAGCCATTGCCTTTGCCGTTATATCAGAATCAGAACCTATAACTTCAGAATCCACACAATATCTTACCCTGCCCATCTTTTTTCTACTTCAGTGGTACGTACTTTGAAGACCTCGTTGCTCCCACACCTGCAGCTCCATGTACCACCTTCTTTCGCGTCATTGCAAACTCGCCCAGGTAATGCCCTATCATCTCAGGCTTTATCTCCACGTAATCAAAGCCTTTACCATTGTGTATCCCTATCTTCTTCCCTACCATGCTCGGCAACACGATTGCATCCCTCAGGTGCGTTTTAACCTCTTCTCGCTGCTCTATCTTCTCCAGCAGTTTCTCCTCTTCTTCTCTCAACTTCCTCTTCAATTTCCTGCGCTGCCTCGCTGGTAATAACGCCGCTAACTCCTCCAGCTTCATCTTCCTCAGCTTCGCCACTGTATAGCCCCGATATTTAAACTCCTCTTCCTTCCTCTTCAGTGTACTTTTTGCCCTCTTCTTCGCCATCTCTATCACTCATTTAATCTTCTTTTATTTATCTTTTTCATCTTCTATACCCTGTCCTCCTTGCTGCTATGTTACCCACCTTCCTGCCTGGTGGTGCACCCCTGCCTGGCGTCTTTGACTTACCGATATGCTGATGTCCACCACCACCAAAAGGATGGTCAACAGGATTCATTGCCACACCCCTCACCCTCGGATATCGCGCAGCGCGAGGCTTCATCTTATGGTACTTCTTACCAGCTTTCACAAATGGCTTCTCCGTTCTCCCTCCACCTGCTACTACACCTATGGTGGCCATGCAATCTCCGGAGAGCCACTTCTTCTTACCGCTGGGCATCACCACAAGAGTCCTGCCCGTCTCCACCTCATGTGTCACCAGCGTTGCGTAATTGCCCGAAGCTCTTGCGAACTTACCACCATCACCGGGATTACCCTCTATATTACAAACTGCAATACCTTCAGGAATACACCGCAATGGCAGAGTATTCCCGACCTTTATCGCCGCTGATTCCCCATAAGTAACCTCTTCACCTTCTCCTATGCCTTCCGGTACAATCATGAACCGCTCTTCCCCTCTATTTGTCCTTAATCGGGCAATTGGCGCACTTCTCGCGGGGTCGTGCAGTATCTGAACGACTCTCCCTGTTACTGGCTCGTTACCGTCCACTCGCACATGTTCCAGATTACCCTTATAACGATGCGAGGGCGCTGTGAATACCGGCGACCCTTTTCCTCTACGCTGTGCTATTATTCTCTTCCCCATTTCTCCTATAACTAAACTATAATATACCGAGTGATGTACCTATCTCTTTTGCCTTACCTTCTTCTTCAAATTCTATTATCGCCTTCTTCTCACCTTTAAATGTAATCATCGTCCTCACATTCTTTACCGGAGTCTCAAATATCCGTTCCACCTCCTCCTTTATCGCGCGCTTGTCCGCTCTTATATCAACAATGAACTGGAGTTTGTTCTCCGAATCAATCATCGTTGTTGCTTTTTCCGTAGCCACAATATGCTTCAAGGTCATCTTCATCTCAATTCACCAAGTTTCATGAATGATGATTCGGTCCAGACGGTCAACCTGCCGGGATGCGTTCCCGGGGCAAGTAATTCGGCATTCAATGCACCTACATAAGATACATCCACACCCGGTAAATTCCTTGCACTGGATGTTATCTTTATGTTACCCGGGTCTTCGGCTTCATCTCCAGAAATAACTATTAATACACTCTTCTTCGTCTTATACCGCCTGCCTCTCATCTTACCTCTTCCTGCTCTTATCTTCCGCTCCCGCGCTCGAAGCAGGTCAGCCTCTATACCGATGGTCCGGAAGAACTCCTCCACATCCGCAGTCTTCTCCAGCGTGACAAATGAGTTCTCAACCACTATCGGCAATACGACACCTTCACTGAACTTATGTCCCCTGCTCCTCACGAGTTCCGGGTTTATGGTAGCAGCGATGGCGGACCTTATTGCTTTGCGTCTCTCCTTATCGTTTATCTTACGCTTGAGTACTTTCTCAGTCTTCGGTGGATGTGCTCGCCTACCACCAACAGCCTGTGGAGCTCTCGCTGCTCTCCTACCGTTCTTTATACGGGGCACTCTCGCGACACCCCTGCCCGCACCCCAGCTTTCAGCTGAGGTCTTCCTGCCTGCGAGTGGACTTGTGCCTTTTGGCTGTAAGCGATGCGATTGCATAGCAAGAACAGCCCTCTTTATCAGGTCAGGACGATATTCTTCCCTGAATACCCCCGGCAGACGTGTCTCCCTTATGGAATTACCTGATAGATCCAGTACTTTCACTCTCCTCTCTGCTTCGCTCATCATATCCTCTAATTCCCCTGTTGTGACTCCCTGCTTATATATATGATCTCAGGTGCAGCACCCAATTTTGGATAAGGGCGTATAGAGTGTGAGATCCGTATCAGCCTCTTTTTTGGACCGGGAACACTACCTTTTACCAGGATATAACCATTTCTCACCAATCCGTAATGCAAGAAACCACCTTCAGGTGTTATTTCCGCACCATCCATTCCTATCTTTAATATCCTCTTGTTATACTCCGTGCGCTGTTGATATCCCGTCTGTCCAAGTTGTGGTATCCTCCATCTCACACGTCGTGGTCGCCATCCACCGATACACCCCACATGACGCCCTCTACCTGATTTCTTCGCTTTTGCATTCTGTACCATTGTACCCCACCGCTTTACAGGACCCTGTGTCCCCTTCCCCTTTGTCACTGCAGTAACGTCCACGAAATCGCCCTCTTTAAATACATCCTCAACTCTTATCTCCTTCCCAAGAACCTTCCGCGCATATTCGAGATCTTCATTCACCACACCACTCATCTTCAACTCCATCAAATCGCCTCTCTTCTTCGGTATTCCGCTCACAAGCTCTGGAATAGTGGTGATTATCAGCCGCATACTCATACTCAAACTCATTCCGTCTGTTCCGTCTGCATTGATGATATCTGCTATCCTGTCCAGGTCACCATCTGCCCATACTTCTGTTAGTGCCTTCATCCCATATACTGTATCTTTATAAAGCCGAATACCCTCCACCTTCACCGGTGGTGTCTCTATTACCGTTACGGGAACGGATATCTCCATTCCCTTTGTGAGGCTATGTGGATAATTATCATTCAGAATAAGATGGGTCATGCCGGCTTTATAACCTACAAAGCCCTGTATTTGCTTCCCAAGTACTACTACTTCCCTCCTTATCCTGCAGGTCTCACTTCTTGCCCTCTTCCGTGGCGAGAAAGCCAATGAACCCCTTCTTGGTCTATGTCTCTTAGCCATTTTATTTTAAAACAATTGATAGAATAGGATTATATAAATGCTAAAAATAATATAAGCATAATCAATCATCAATCTTCGAATTCCACCTCCGCATATTTCCCTATCTCTCTTATCAATGGGTGCCTCGCCCACCTGCGAGCGCAGCGAAAGACAAAGCTCGCTTCCCCTGTATTCATTTTCAATAATCTCAACACGTTCTCCAGCGCTATCATCTCCGCTTCTTCATCCAGCTCAGCCGGTATCTCCGCCTGTCCCACCGGATAACTCTCCCCCAGTTCTATCGGATAGGGACCGAATGGCGGTTTCACCAATAACAGATGGTCAAACATCCCTTCATACTCCGGTCCAGGGTATCTCGAGGTTGTCAGGAGAACATTACCTGAAAACCGGAATCTACTCAGTCTCTTAGAATATCGCAATACCTCCGGTCGGTGAGCGGAACATTCGCTGAGGTAAAAGAAAGGGTGCTTCGTTATCGGGTCATATCTCTCAATCAGTGCAGAATATCTCGTTATGCGCTTCAACGCAGCGAACAAAGCAGGATGCGCTCTGCATCTCCTCTCACATAGCTCCCACAGGCTTCCTTCCACTACACTCTGCTTCACCGTTCGCATCTCTTCAAATGTTACCCAGAGGTTATGCTCTGCGAGTAAATCTGTGCTACTCTTCATCTCATCCAGTGTATAAGTGGAACATATCGGGCACGAACATGGCAGGAACTGCAAATCCTGCACCTTCTTCGTACCTTCACACGTTATATAGCGCCCTGTCTTTGCATATATTGCATACGCCGCGGAATCAAAGATATCACAACCGAGGGCAACTGCCAGTGCGAATAGCATAGGATGTCCGGCACCAAAGAGATGAATCGGGGCATTCAGCGGTAAGTTCCTCTTCACAGCCGTGATTATATCCACAAGTGTATCGAACTGGTATGATTCCAGTAGTGGCACTACACCCCCTATCGCATAGATATCAAATCCAATAGTCGCAGCTCGTTTTGCACTCGTTTCACGCAGGTCCATGTATGTAGAGCCCTGCACAACGCCCGTAAGCATTCTATCATTTATTATTCCCCTCGCTTCCTTTAGTCTCTTATGTGTCTCTTCTAAATCGCGCATCGCTCTCTCACGGCTAACATACGGTGGTGTTGGTATGTCCAGTGGCACACAGATGTCAGAGCCTATACACCGCTGGAATCCCAGTATCTCACTGTTGCTCACTTCCACATCGCTATACTGAGAGAGTTGATAAGCCCCTGAATCGGTCATTACTGGCAGTTCCGTGCTCAACAGTGAGTGAACACCGTGTTTAAGTGCTTCTTCTCTCAGTTCCGCCTTCTTGTAAATTATGTAGGCATTCGTGATCAGCATCTCCGCACCATACTCATGCATCCGTGCCGCCTCGATGGTTATTATATTCGGGTTTATCACGGGCATGATTAGCGGTGTCTCCACGTATCCATGTTCTGTTCGGAGCTTGCCTATTCGCCCCATCAGGTCCTTATGCAGTACCTCAAATTCTGCACATCTATCCTTCATATTTATTGAAACGTAAGCGCATCTGAGCTTGTGACAATCCCGTTCAATACCTTCTTTATATGATACAGGCTGTATTCCTGCTCGTAATCGCTCAACGCTGCAACACAGTCCTCTGGTACTATTATCTCAAAGTCCCGCAGTGATGCGTCTATCGCAGTATGGAGCACGCATATATTCGTAGCTACACCAACGATTATCAGATTTCTTATCCCTTTTTCCCTTAGATGCTCCTCCAACTTGGACTCAAAGAATGCGGTATACTTCTGTTTTCTCACTACAAAAGCTCTTGCCTTTGGTTCTATTTCTACTTCTGCTAACTCATCTATTAGTTCCGCGCCTCTTGTATATTCAACACAATGCCTGCCCCATACCGCAAACTCATCATCCTCTGGAGAATGCCAATCCTGGGTGAATATGATTTGTAACCCCTTTCTTTGCACCTCTTCTAAAAGAGCCCTTATATTCGGGATTATCCTTCTTACCGGGTCACCAACGAATAAAGCTCCATCTTCATAGCAGAAATCCTTCTGCATGTCCACTACCAGCACCGCCGTCTCGCTTGGATTCAATACCACTTTTTCATGAATTCTCATTCTCATTTCCATTTTTGTTCATGACCTTACCGATAATTGATAATTATTAGAGCATAGAAAGGTTAAACCTATCTTTCGCAGTCTACAAACATCTGCGTTTGAAAGAAAGAATCCAGCATAGGATAGATGAGATTCACAGAACCATAGGCGAAGACGCATGCATTTTAGATTTTAGATAAAACATAAATAAAATCAAGTGCGATAAGAACGAAAATCCTTTTAAATTGTCCACTGGGTTTAATAAATCAGTTATGGAAGTTATGAAACGATTTAGATGCGATTCATGGGAGCGAATGGTAAAAGAGAAGCTATGAAAACGTTGAACTCCCAACAGAGATATGTTTTGAGGCTTTAGCTGATAGATTGAAGGAAAGCTACTTCCAGTATGGATTGCAGCGCTCGGAACTCCATAGTTTTCGGAACTACTGTTTTTATAGATAAATTTATATTATCGTTGAAATAACAAAATGAGAACCGCTATAGGAGTCACAAAGAGCATCTGTCCGGTCTGCCATCGCGTCATAGATGCGCGCCTGTATGAAGACGGAGGAGCGGTATACATCGCTAAGAACTGCCCAGAACATGGACATTTCAAAGACCTCTACTGGTCTGATTATCCGTTATACAAGCGATTTAAAGCGCAGGATGTACGGATACGGAATGTGAGAGTGGTGAGTGTCGAATCCAAATCCGAATCCGAACCCGGGCAAAATGCCAGTTGCCCTTTTGCATGTGGGCTGTGCCCGAGCCATGAATCTCCCACTGTGCTCGGTATCATAGACGTGACCAGTCGTTGCAACCTGAGATGTCCGGTATGTTTCGCAAGTAGCAATGGATACGGATATGGACATGAACATGAACATGAACATGGATACGGTAAAGACCCAACGGCGGATGAGATAAAAGCTATTATAGACAACTTCGCCACAAATACAAATGCCGCGGGACTCCAATTCAGTGGCGGCGAACCCACACTCAGAGCAGACCTGCCGGAGCTGATATCGTATGCGAGACAGCGATTCGAGCATGTAGAGGTGGATACAAACGGCATAAAGATGGCACAGAGCGCGGAATACTGCCGCGAGATAGAATCCGCAGGTACAAGTGTTATTTATCTCCAGTTCGATGGGGTGACTGACTTGCCCTATGAGAAGTTGCGTGGTCGGAAACTGCTTGCAATAAAGAAGAAAGCGATAGAGAACCATCGAAAAGCAGGTCCTAAACCCGCAATCGTACTCGTACCCACGCTTGTTAAGGGCGTCAATGATGATCAGATCGGCGCTATCATAAAATTCGCAATAGAGAACAGGGATATTATACGGGGTGTGAATTTCCAGCCAATCTCATTCTGTGGTAGAACGCCCTATCGGGCAGATGAACGTATAACAGTATCGGATGTTCTGAGAGCGATAGAAGAGCAAACGGGCTTCATGCATAAGAACGATTTCTTCCCTCCTTCTTTGATGAGTATGCTACTTACATCCATCGGTAAATCGGAAGTCGGATGTCATTTCGCATGTGGTGCGTTCTCCTACCTTGTGTTCCTGGATGATAAAAATAAACCAGAGCCGATAACGAGGTATGTAGATATGGAGAGGCTGGCGGCGATATATAAAGACAAAGAGCGGGGTAAGATATCGCTTATTGCGGCATTGAGGAGTATCAGACTGGAATTGCTGAAGAAGTTATTTATTAGTGTCATAAAAAGCCACGATTATCATGACCTGAGCTCTCTGCACTTCAAACTCCTATTCATAGGTACCATGCATTTCATGGACTCTTATAACTTCGATCTCGGGCGTTTAAGGCGTTGTGTAATTCATTACGGCTTGCCGGATGGCAGAATTGTACCTTTTTGCTCTTATAACAATATACACCGGCGTGTCTGAAGAGACAGGTGAGGGTTTATTGTTTTATTTTATTGTAGTGTAATGAATAGATAGGTATGGATAAGAATATGTTATAGGAAGAGAAGCAATGGAGAGGAATAAAGATAAGAGGTTTGGAAGGGGCGCAAATGCATGCAGGCGATGTGGCAGGCAGCGGGGTTTGGTCCGCAGATACGGGATTTATCTCTGCCGGCAGTGCTTCAGGGAGATAGCGAGGGAGATAGGGTTTAAGAAATACAATTGATGGAGGGAGAAGAATGACACTGAATGACCCACTTGCAGATGCATTATCTCATATAAAGAATACAGAACGTGTAGGTAAGATGGAATGTAGTATAAAGCCTGCTTCCAGGCTGATAGGGAACGTACTGGGAGTAATGAAGGAAGGTGGCTATATAGAGGAGTTCGAGTATATAGAAGATGGTAGAGGTGGAGTATTCAAAGTAAAGCTTGGAGGCAGGATAAACAACTGCAATGCGATAAAGCCCAGGTTCTTCGTTCGTGTGCGGGAATATGAGAAATGGGAGAAGAGGTTCTTACCCGCACGAGATTTCGGTATGCTTATAATCAGCACATCAAAGGGCGTTATGTCGCATAACAAAGCGATAGAAGCGGGTTTAGGTGGGCAATTGCTCGCTTTCGTTTATTAATCTCCTAAATTCAATGTCAGGATGACCTTTTTGAGCTCGTCATCCGAGAAATTGTGTGGCACAATATAAAAGACCCATTCGTGGTCTGCCCAGAAGTAATGGTAAGTTATGCCATCAGGTGAGGTGAGGTAAATCTGCTTACCGGCAATCGTGGTCTCATTCAGGTTGGATGCCCAGCCACCACCCCAGTTGCGCATCCCAGCTACCATCTTACGGGTCTCGTTGTATGCTATTTCATCACTGGGATACAGGGTTGTCCATAGGGTTAAGAACTTACTGCCATTCATATTCATGTAGTGCATGATTGCCATGTCGCGAACATGCTCAATCTTACCCATGTGGGATTGCTTTACGAGCATAAGAGCATCCTTACCACTGGCAACGGTCTTCTTCTCCATCCCAAGGAGCTCTTTTGGTGCAATTGCCACCGCAGCTTCTTCAGCTTCTTGAGGATGATAATAATGGCAATATCCCAGATAACCTATGATAGCGATGGCGATAATGCTGATGATAACAATCAGCGTGATTCTCGAATGACTGTTTCCATATCCTCTACCTCTGGTGCTCATTCCACGGTCACACTCTTTGCAAGATTCCTCGGCTTATCTATCTCGCAACCACGTGCTCTTGCGGTCCAGTAAGCAAGCAGGTGGAGTGCAACAGTAATAGGGATAGGCGAGAATATATCTTCGGTATCCGGTACATGTATCACGGCATCCACATACTTCTCCACTTCATCATCACCTTTTACCGTAATGGCGATCACCGGTGCACCACGCGCTTTTATCTCCTTTATATTACCCAGTGTCTTCTCGTATACATTACCACCACTCAGAATCGCAACCACAGGTGTATCTCCCGTGAGTAATGCGAAAGGTCCATGTTTGAGCTCGCCTGCGGCATAACCTTCTGCATGTATATACGATATCTCTTTCAGCTTCAGTGCACCCTCAAATGCCAGCGCCAGGTTCACACCGCGTCCAATGAAGAATACATCCTCAAACCCTGCAAGATAGCGTGCATATCGCCTGATTTCGGCATCTGTATCCTCAAGTACCATCTGAGCGAGCTGAGGCATTCGCTTCAATTCCTTTATCCACTCCTCAAATTCATGCTCTGGTCTCATAGCGAGGTAGAACCCAAGCAGATAGAGGATAATAAGCTGCGCGATGAAGCTCTTAGTAGCTGCCACGCCTATCTCAGGTCCCGCCCTGATATATATTGTATCATCCGCGATTCGCGTTGCTGAGCTGCCCAGGACATTGGTTATCGCTACTGTCCGGCATCCAAATCGCTTCGCCTTCTTCAATGACATCAGTGTATCAGCAGTCTCGCCTGATTGTGTTATCGCTATCACCGTCACGTCATCACCGAGCACAAAATCGGAATAGTTGAATTCAGATGCGAGCTCAACACGTACTGGAATCTTTGCCAGATGTTCTATTATATATTTGCCACACAATGCAGCATAATATGAGGTACCACAGGCAATCATCAGAATGTTGATGTTATCTTTAATCTCAATCCCAAGATTTATACCTTCGTCGGTTAAATAGCCCCTGAGCGTATCTATAATCGCCCTTGGCTCCTCGTGTATCTCCTTCAGCATGAAGTGCTCGTAGCCGCCCTTCCTCGCATCTTCTATCGTCCAGGGAATCATACTCGCCCCTCTACTTCTGGTCACTTCCACCGCGCCATTTTCTATGTATATACTGTCTTTCTTCACCACTGCGAGATCGCCTTCCTCAAGATATATCACCCGGTTCGTCTGTTCCAGCACAGCAGGCACATCTGATGCTATGAAGTTCTCTCTATCGCCGAGCCCGATGATGAGTGGGGATTCTTTACGCGCTGCTATAAGTCCATCAAAGCCCTTTACTGCTACTATTATCGCATAAGAGCCCGTAAGGTATGACAATGATTCTCTTATTGCTTCTTTCAGTAACCATTCATCTGCGGTGAGCGAGGGTGAGAGTGAAAGTGAGAGAGGAGTGAAAGATGCGGTTCCCTCTTTATGTGCGTGTGCGTTCATCAGTACCTTCTCTATCAGATGCGGTATCACCTCGGTATCCGTCTCAGACTTGAACCTGCAGCTGCTCAAAAATTCTTCCCTCAAGCTCTGGAAGTTCTCTATTATGCCGTTATGAACAACCGCGATCTCTCCTTTACAGTCCATGTGTGGATGTGCATTTCGTTCCGAGGGTGTACCATGTGTTGCCCATCGTGTGTGCCCAATCCCGATGGTGCCGGGGAACTGAGAGATATCCAGATTCTGTATCAAGTTCGCTATGGACTCCAGCCCTTTGTATAGATGCACCTCCCCATTTGTGTTATCCTGCACCAGAATGCCACAGGAGTCATAACCGCGGTATTCAATCCGTTGTAGTGAGCCAAGAAGAATCGGTAGTGCAGCCCGCTCCCCCACATAACCCACTATCCCGCACATCTTTACACCACCAGACTCCCATCCGGGATCCTCCCACTCAGTTCCTTCATTGACTTTATCGCTACATGATTCCCTATTATGGTTCCTGCAGTGGCTATTACATTGCTACCAATCTCACAATATTCGCCCACCATTGCTCCTACCTTCACTCTGTGGTGTTCTCCTCCGATTTCTATATTGCCCTCTCCGCTTCGTGCCACAAATCCGCCCTCCAGATGCGAACCGGTATCAAATATGGAGTCATGGATGGAGCAGAAAGAGCCTATGCTAACCATATCCATCAGCACAGAGTTCCTGAGCTCAGTAAAAGCGCCTATTTCGACATCGTTACCTATGCTTGTGGATGGGAAGATACAGACATTGGGACCTATATCGCAATTTTCACCTATGAGCACAGGTCCCTTCAGATATGAATTCGCCCTTATCACACTGTTCTTACCCACTGAGACCTTACCTCTAATTGTGACACCACGTTCCACTTTACCTTCTATCTTGCTTCCGGTGCTCTTCAATACTATATCGTTCAGACGGAGGATATCCCATGGATAAACGGCATCGAGCCATGCGCCATGAGTTTCATAAGCTTTTACTTGGTAGCCTGCATGAATCATCTTCATCAAGCCCACGGGCAGTTCATCCTCTATAAAATCGAATATCGTCCTATCAAAGGCGTATATACCGGTATTTACCAGATTGCTTATCTCTACCTCAGACTTCGGTTTCTCGACTATATCCCTTACATGCGTGTTCTCCAGTAGTACGACCCCGTATCTGCTCACGTCATCATGCGCTTTTATCAGTATCGCATTCTCATCCGCAAGTAGCAGTTCCGCAATTGTAGCTGCGTCTATCACGTTATCGCCAGGGAGAACGAGGAATCGAGCATTAGCATCTACCTTTTCTGATGCATGCCTCAATGCATTGCCGGTTCCAAGCAGGTGCTCCTGCACTACATATTTTATCTCCACACCAAAATGGGTTCCATCAGCGAAATAATCCATTATCTTCTCTTTCTTATACCCGACCACAAATATAATCTGTCTTATTCCATTACTCGCCAGCGCTTCCACCACGTACTGGAGAACCGGCTTGTTTGCCACTTTTATCATTACCTTCGGCTTTGAAGCCGTGAACGGTCTCAACCTCTCACCCTCACCCGCAGCAAGTACCACCGCCTGTTTAATCTTCATCTCTATAATCTTCACTCTAATTTCTAAAAATCTTCTACCTATCTATTTCTATTCAGTATTTGAGGTTTTTCTCATGGCAAGCTTCACCAGTGCGGGTCTCAGGACTTTATCATGGAATACATAGCCCTTCCTGACCACTTCAGTGATAGTATTCTCCTGTTGCATATCTTTCTCCTCTCTTGAGACCACTTCGTGCCTGAATGGGTCGAACTTCTCACCCTCTGCCTTTATCTCCTCAAGCCCTGCTCGTTTCAGAAGCTCTTCAAATTGCTTCATTGTCATTTCCACACCCTTCACCAGCCCCTCAGGCTTGTTATTCGTCTTCGCATGCATTATAGCCGCTTCCAGCGAGTCTTTGATGGGCAGTAATTCAGTAATAAAGCATTCAAGTGCATAATTAGCGGCTTCACGCTTCTCCTTCGCCATCCGGCGCTTATAATTCTCGAAGTCCGCTTTCAAATACTTCAATTCAGTTAGATATTGCTCACCTTTGAATATGCCTTCAGCCTCCTTCTTCTTCGATTCCAGTTCTTCGCTCAGTATAGCAATAGCATCCTCTATATCCTCTATTTCTTTATCTTTATCTTTATCTTCATCTTTATTCTCTAAATTCGATCTTATTCGAGCCAGCTCATTTATTATACCGCTCAATTCGCCCTTCAGCCCGCTCAACTTGCTCAGCTCGTTCTCCACTGCCGCTGAATAATCCTTAGCTTCGGTCTCCAATTCTTCTATCCTCGCCTTTATCCTCGCACTGTCATCCTCCATATATAAAAAATTCTTCTCTCTGGATATGATAAACCTATTTTATAGAAAGAAAAGGAGATGAAAGAAGATGTTTTTAGGTATAGATATAGGAGGCGCGAACACGAAGATAGCCACCTCTGATAGCTCCCTTGTGGATTCTATTTACGCGCCTCTGTGGCAGGACCGGACAATTTTATATGATGTGTTGCGCCACGCGAGTGCTCGCTTGGAAGATACCGGTATGGATATCGAGGGTGTGGGAGTGGTGATGACCGGCGAATTGTGCGACTGTTTCAGGACGAGGAGAGAGGGGGTGCTCAAGATTCGGGATATGGCATCCACGATATTTGAAGGTGTGGAAGTGGAATACCTCGATAGAAGTGGTATCTTCAGGCATGGTGAAGCGATAGAGGAAGACCCTCTTGCGTTCGCTTCCACAAACTGGCTCGCATCTGCAAAACTTGTATCTATGACGCACAGGGATGTGATATTTGTGGATTGCGGAAGTACCACAACCGATGTGATACCAATAGTGGGGGGAGAGATAAAAGCGAAGCGAAGCGATATTGAACGACTGCACTCGCATGCGCATGAACTGCTCTATTCGGGGGTGTTAAGGACCAATGTGGCAGTATTACTGAGAAAAGTCAAATTGAGGGGAGAGGAATATGCAACTTCTTCGGAATTATTTGCAATAACTGCAGATGCCTATCTCGTACTTGGTGATATAACCCGTGTGGATTATAAATGTGAAAGCCCAAACAGCTATGCGTTCGCTACTGAGACAGAAGCGAAGAGCAGAGAAAGTGCAATGAGAAGGCTTGCACGGGTATTATGCTGCGACCTCGAGGAGATAGGGGAGGAGGGTGCACTCAGCATCGCAGTTCAGGTGAAGGATGCCCAGGTTAATGAATTAATTACAGCATTGCGCGAAATGAAAGAGCGATACAGCCTGAACGAAGTAATATCAGCCGGTATCGGTGAGTTCATCGTTAAAGATGCGGCAAAAGCATTGGATATGGAATTACTAACCCCCTTATGGGATAGGCGATTATCAGCGGTATTACCAGCATATGCAGTGGCGAAGCTATTAGAAATAGCCAATAATTATTAAACCATCCAGCAGTCAGCGTTTTTCGGGCTATCACCCCAAACCCAGCTCACCAAGAACGAGCAGGTCTATCTCATCAGCCAGTTCAGCGAATCGCTGCTTGAATTCAAGCATCTTCTGCTTCTTATCATCATCTATTCGTGCACGTTCCAGTTTATCCTCAAATTCGACTTCCTTGTGGTAGATATCATCAATCAAAGCGAAGATACCCGGTCGTTTGCTTCTGAACCGCTTCAAATCATCCATCACATCTTCTCCCTTCTCATACTTCTCTTTTATCGCTTCAAATTCGTTGAATATCGCTTCACTCTCGCGGTTAAAATCATCTACCCGCATAATAAAGGTTCTTGGTATCTTCTCCTCACTCTCTTCTTCCATTACTCTACACCAATGATAGAAATCAATGTATAAAAATGCTTTTCGATTTTTATATTATAGGTTTAGGGCTCCTTTGTAATCACTCCAACGCCCTTCTGCTCACTCATCTCTTTAATTACCTCTACCATATCTTCCGCTATCTTTAAAAGCCGGAGCCATGTGTTCACCACCGCTCTCAATCTCGCAATCTCATCGCTACTGCCGCCTATACTCACATATAATAGCCCATCTCTAAGCACTGTATTCACTTCACCTTTACCCTCCTCTTGCTCCTCCTTTATAGATTCATAAACCGTCTTCAGAAAAGACTCTGTTCCTTCTACTCCTATCTCTACCTCCACCTCAAACTCTATCCCCATTCTCCATTCTATTCCTGTCAGACAGCTTTTACCTTCTTCACTACCATTGCCGGTCTCTCCTTCTTCAGTGCTCGATAGCCGCAGTAAGGGCAGCGTACTCCCTGATAGTCTGTTTTCAGCTCCACAACCCTCTTGCATCTCAGGCAGTAATATGCCATTAATTCACTATTCACCTCCTATCATCCCTGTCCCTGCGCCACCCTCTACTTCCCTCCTTATCGCCCTCTGTACCGCTATACCCATCGGCGTTTGAGGTATATATGTGCCACCTGTGAATGTATAGCCACATTTAGAACAGTGCCAGATGCCAGTACCCACTCTCTTTACTGATTTCCTTCCACACCGCGGGCATTTATGTGCCGCTCGGGTCTGCTCTTCGATACTCGCCACCGCCTTTCTTATCTTCCTGCCGTATCGCACACCGAACCTGCCCGCAGTTTTTACTTTCCCTTTCTTCCGCTTCTTATGCTTCCGTACCATCTACCTTCACTCCCTTTCTCTGTTAAATATAATCACTCTTTAATAACACTAACAGAATAGGATAATGAAGATATCGGATCTGGATATTTGTAAAGATAAAGAGCTGGAGCTAATATCATCCATCGGTGATATCGAGCTATATCCTCCACAGGAAGATGCGATAAATGCAGGGCTACTCGAAAGAGAGCAAAATTTCGTCATTGCCACACCCACAGCCAGTGGTAAAACGCTGCTGGCGGAACTGGTGATGTTGAAATCCATTCTAACAGCATCAGGGAAGTGCCTTTATGTTGTACCCCTGAATGCACTGGCATACGAGAAATACAGGAGTTTTAAAGATAAATACTCTTTCCTCAGGATTGGTATATCAACAGGCGATTACGAAAGTTCCTCAAGGTACCTCGCAGGGAATGATATCATAGTACTCACATTGGAGAAGTTCGACTCACTCACGAGATTGAAACCGTCATGGATGAGAGGTATCACAGTCATTGTGGTGGATGAAGTGCATGTAATAGGAGAAGATAAGAGGGGACCGAGATTAGAAGGTGCTATAGCCCGATTCTTGAGTTTCAATCCTTCTGCGCGGGTCATTGCACTCTCTGCAACGATACAAAACGCGGATGAGTTCGCTAACTGGCTACATGCTTACGTTGTGAAATCCGAATGGCGACCTGTACCATTAAAGGAGGAGGTATTCGTTGCACCGAATGATAGTATAATAGTGGAACGTGTGTTGGAGGAGGTAAAGAATGGTTCTCAGGCTCTTGTATTCGTGAACACGAAGAGAGGAGCTGCTTCATTCGCACGCAAGCTGGCAAAACTTATGGATAGCGACCCTTCTCTGGACGAACTCGCCGAACGCGTTGATATCGGCATTGATGACCTCGGTGAGATGGTCAGGCATGGGGTTGCCTATCACAACTCATGGCTACATCCGGAGCAGAGGCATGCACTGGAAGAGGCTTTTCTCGCTCATCGCTTGAAGGTGATTTGCTGCACGCCCACACTCGCTATGGGTGTTTCATTACCCGCAAAAGTGGTACTCATCAGGAATTATAAGTTCTTCACTCCCGGCCGTGGAACGGAGCCGATGCCTGTATGCTGGGTGAAGCAGGTATTTGGTCGTGCTGGCAGACCGGAACATGACGATTACGGGTTGGGACTGATAGTGGCGAGGGACGAAGCGGAACGGAGTGAGATAGAGCAGATATATATAAATGGGGAACCTGAACGGATAGAATCGCAATTCTCGCAGGATAGTCTGACAGAACAGATACTCGCCACCATCGTTGCCGGTGCACGCAGTGCAGAGCAGATAGAACAGTTCCTCGATAGTACATTCTATGCATATCAGGAAGGGACGAAAGTGGCGGTATTTAAAGAGCAATTAAATGAGATATTACTGGATTTGGAGTTAGAAGGACTCATAAGAATAGATAAAGATAAAGAGGACATAAGACTAAGACCAACGGAATTTGGTAAACTCTCTTCCAGGCTGTATCTCTCCATAAACTCCGCATTGGACCTGAGGGAAGGTCTAACAAGTCTCAAATCTAAATTGCAATCCACGCTATCTGATTTCGAACTCCTGCTGCTTCTATGCAGATGTGAGGAAGTGCCTCCTTTAAGGGTGAAAGAAGCACTCACGATTGCAACTAGCCTCACTGAGAATCTTGAGCTGGTGTATGCCTCCAGGTATGCACTCGGTAGCGCTATCGTAACACATGCGTGGATAGACGAGCTGAGCTATCAGGAATTGAAGTCGAAATTCGGCGTTTATCCCGGTGAGGTGCATACTAACCTCTATGTGCTGGAATGGCTGAGTTATGCTGCCGCGCGTATAGCGCGTTACCTCGGTTTCGAACCGGTGTATGCCAGACTGAATGAATTGGAAGATAGGATAAGACATGGTGTCAGGCATGATCTACTGGACCTGGTCAAAATAAAGGGCGTTGGCAGGGTAATAGCACGGAATCTATATTCCGCGGGCTTCAGAACACATGAAGAAGTAGCAAAAGCAGACCTGGCACGTCTGAAACGAATCCCTGGTGTTGGCACACGGCGAGCTACGAAGTTGAAGGAAGAAGCTCTAATGGTGAATACTTAAAACTCTTGAGGATATATTGCATTATTATTCCCGGATCACTCATTTTCTTTTCAGATATACTAGATCAAACTTAAATTAAACGAAAGGGGCTTCCTGCTACATTCACAATTTAAATTGCTTAGGAAGGATTAACTCCCTCCACCAACCATTCACAAAAGATCATCATATCCCTCTCCAATCTATCAAAAGTGAAGCTATAACGATGCTGAAGGTCGTGATACTCGCAATGTGCTTTGAAGG
>JAGGRR010000051.1 GCA_021159465.1 Methanophagales archaeon | reverse complement strand
CTCCCTTTACTACTATAAAAGGTTTAAAAATGAGAGCATAACATAATAAGGAGTAGGAGTAGAGATGAAAAGTAAAAGTAAAAGTACTAGTACTGGTCTCGTCTATCATGCCTCTTATTTGAGACATTATACTGGACGTAGTCACCCTGAGAGAGCCGAACGACTGCTATCTATAATGAAAAAACTGGATGCAGAGGGTATAACTGAGAGAGTGGAACTGCTATCGCCGATAAAAGCATCCAGGGAGCAGATAGGATACGTCCACCAGGGCGCATATATATCAAAAGTAGAAGTGATGAGTGCTCGTGGTGGGGGTATGCTCGACCCGGATACGCCAATCTGCCCTGATAGCTTTGAGATAGCCCTACTCGCGGCAGGAGGTGTGCTCAAAGCGGTAGATACAATAATGGAAGAACCCACAATGAAGCATATATTTGCACTGGTAAGACCACCCGGGCATCATGCTACCTCGAGCAGGGGTATGGGGTTCTGCATATTCAACAACATTGCGATTGCTGCTGAGCATTTGAAGCGTGAATATGGAATTAAGCGCATTTTAATCGCTGATTGGGATGTACATCATGGTAACGGCACGCAGGAGGCGTTCTTAAATGACCCTTCTGTCCTGTACTTCTCTCTGCATCAGTATCCCTATTATCCCGGCACTGGCTGGCTGACTGAAGTGGGTAAAGGAGCAGGAGAAGGCTACACAATAAACGTCCCGCTTCCTTCCGGTACCGATGATGGCGGATACCTTTATGCATTGAATAATCTGCTGATGCCAGTAGCGCGGGAGTTCAAACCCGATTTTGTACTCGTGTCTGCTGGTTTCGACCCCCATGTTGATGATCCACTGGCTTCTATGAAGGTAACCTCTCATGGCTTTGGATTGTTCACGGATGTAATAAAAGAGATAGCAGCAGAGAACAGCAATGGCAAGCTCGTGATAACTCTGGAAGGTGGATATAATCTGTCAGCAATTGCAGAATCAGTTTCTGCTGTCTTCAATTCCCTGCTCGCCGGAACTGACGATAAGGATAAGGATAAGGATAAGCATCGGGAAGCAATGACACCAGGAGAAGTAGTGAAGAATAGAGTAGAAGAGGTGAGGGATGTATTGAGTAGATACTGGAGTATGAGTATGCGCCCATGAAAGATATGTGATAGATATGATAGAGATAGATGGTTCAGTAGGAGAGGGGGGTGGGCAGATAGTAAGAACCGCAATAGCTCTTGCTGCTATAACCGGTCAGGAAGTGGAGATAAGGAACATAAGAGCTAATAGACCTAACCCTGGTCTTGCAGCTCAACATCTGCATGCCGTTAAAGCAGTAGAGAGATTGTCAGGCGGTAAGACTGAGGGGTTGCAATTGCATTCCCAGAAGCTGAAGTTCTCACCCGGCGTTTTGAAGTGCATCAATACTGAGCTGGACATAGGTACCGCGGGTAGCATAACATTGTTATTGCAATGTCTTATCCCGGTTGCATTGTTCGCGGATTGTGAGAGTGTGGTGAGGGTAAAAGGTGGAACCGATGTGAGATGGGCTCCACCGATTGATTTCTACACAGGTGTATTCCTGAAAGCTCTGAATGTTATGGGCTGTGATATCCAGCTTGATGTGAAGCAGCGGGGTTATTATCCAAGAGGTGGAGGGTTAGTAGAAGTGCGGATATCACCTCTGGATGGTACGCTAAGAGGGTTTAAACCTGAACCAGAGCAGCAGGGGCCAGAACCAGAGAGCAGAATGGTAGTAAGTGGCATCTCGCATTCCCGCGGTCTGCCCGCACATGTAACAGAGCGGCAGGCGAGAGCAGCGGAGCAGGTATTGCATGATTACGGCTACAGCGCTGCAATAGAGTTAGAGCGTGATGTAGGTGATAAAACACCATCAGGAGCAGCATCAACTGGCAGTGGCATTACCCTATGGCTGGGCTATAAGAGCGGCAGTGCACTTGGTAAGCCAGGAAAGAGAGCGGAACTCGTGGGCAAAGAAGCAGCTCATGAGATAATAAAAGAACTGAATTCCTCTTCCACCGTTGATATACACCTCGCTGACCAGCTTATACCCTATATTGCTCTTGCGGATACTGGTTCAGAGCTGAAGGTCCGGGAGATGACGGAACATCTCAGGACGAATATTTACGTGACGAAGAGATTCCTGGCTGATATCGAGTTTAAAGTTATAAAGGGCAGTGATGTGGTGGAGATCAGGAGAGAATAAACATATTACAGCCCCTTCCACTAACTACCGTTCGACAATCTTCTGTACTGTATAGCGATGCAGATTCTTTATCAAAGAACTTTACTCCTTACTCCAGCCGAATTACCGGTATCCAGTCATAATAAACCCTCCCATTCGCATCTGTAAATTTCGTGCATGTGATTAAGCTTCCATCCAGGGTTGTATGATTTTGTTTGTGTATGATTTGTGGATAGGAGCCTGTTATTAATGTGAATTTATACTCCTCTTCTGCACACAACTTGAAAGGTTCAGCGAAAGAAAGATTACGCCAATCTCCACCATAGCCTTCCCATGGTAAAGTCTCGATACTCCATGAATCGTTATATAATCCTTGCGTATTCGGTATGCCCGCCTGTGCCTTCGCATGAATAAGTGTAAAGTTTGTTCATGGTGATCGTTCGATTTGGTATGATTGTTCCAGTATGCGTGCCTGCTATTGAGGGGTATGGATTTGAAGGCGCGCCGGTGTCAAATATGTTTTCAGTTGTCAAAAAGTAATTTTCAAAAGGCATAATCAGCGGATAATTGTCATTATCGGAATTTATGCTATAAGGCGTGTCTCCGATCCCAGTTCCAGCTATCTCTTCAGCATCCGGATATTTTTCTTTGTAATCGCTCCAGTAGTTACCTAAGCAGTTTGTGTAAGTTTTACCTTTCTTTGTATGTGTAGGTTATTTTCTCGGTGGAGTTCCAGATGTTTGTTGATGCAGGGGGATAGACATTGTTTGTATTATCTATTAGATTATTCAGGTAAATGGTATTATCACTCGAATTTTTGATATACATGCCATTAAACAAGTTATTATTCTTGCAGTTGTTGCGTGATATAATATTATTGTTCGAATTCTTAAGGGTTATACCATTATTGTTATTAATACATTCATTGCCTGATACATTATTGTTGTTTGAATCTTGAATACTGATTCCGTCCCAATCGCAATTATTACAATCGTTATTTGTTATAGTATTGTTGAATGACGTATTGAGGAAGATACCGTGCCCGGACCATGTGTGCGAGCAATCGTTATTAGATATGCCACAGTAATTCACATTAATAAGATATATCCCACAAGACTTCCATCCTGTTGTACCTCTCACACTGAAGCCACTTATATTCACATGATCAGATTTGACCTCGATTGCATGGTCATTTGGATTATCAGCTCGAACCCTGCAATTTGCGGAACCGTTTTCGGATTTTATTGTCAAGCTCTTGTTCACATTTATATTCTCAAAATACCACCCATCTCTCACAACAATTATATCTCCAGCCTTCGCATTATCTATAGCCAATTGAATTTTAGTATAGCTGTCGGGCACGTAAATCGTCCTTGCTGACGCCAACGCCACACTCAAACTTACACCCGCGAAAACACCAAGTAGCACAAATGCCACGCATATTCCAGACGCAAGATATTTTTACATTCATTCATACCAGCCACTGCTTTTGTTCCTTCCGTCATGCAAAAATTAGGTATTAGGATATGGGATGGTGATAGTATGGTATAGGATTGGTTATGGGAGCTCCCTCTCTTGCTCCTTCTCTATTATCTCACTCTCCTCTATTGTCCCGTACGCCTCATGTATCCTTATCACAAGTGCGAGTGCAACAGCAGTTGTCGCCGCTCCCACCACAATCGCTGTAAGCATGAGTACATGTGGCAGTGGATTCGCATACACAACCCCATGCTCCACTATACCCCCTGTTTCCCATGGAAGTGCTCCTTTCACTATCGGCTCGGTCACTCCTCCGCCCCAGCCCCCTATTGAGACATCACCAAGCGATATAAAGAAGAGAATAATTGCTGTCTGGAATATATTCAAGCCAATGATCTTCTTCATTAAATTGTCCTTTGCTATCATTGCATAGAACCCGATGAGCATCAGCACGATGGAGACCCAGTAATTATACTTCGCAAATACCTCCGCAATTAGCCATTCCATCATCTTTGCCTTTATTCACCCCCTTCTTCTTTATTATCTTCTTTATCCTCTTCTCCCTTCCATGCGAGATCAAAGAATATAGATGTAAAAACCGCCATAACTGTTATCGCTATCCCTACCTCCACAACGTATGTTACCATCAACCCCCGCGTCTCCGGACGACCTATTATCTTCCATAGCGGAAGTGCACCATAATTTAGATATTGAGCACCGAAAAGTGAGAGAATTATGCATAGCAACCCAATGCCTGCATAAAAATATAACCCCAGACTGCTAAGAGCAGCATTCCACGATTCAGGGAACCTTCCACGTCCTTTCGTGATCCCGAACGCCGTGACGAAGAGCACGAAAGAAGCGGCGAATACCACACCGCCCTGAAATCCCCCTCCTGCTCCTTCTGTACCCACCATCACATACAACGCGTACATCTGTATAAACGGAATCATCAACCGTGCGATAGTGGTTACAATAACATCACGCTTGTGCTTGTACTCGTGCTCTTGTCCGTGCTCTTTACTCTTACCTCTTACTCTCATAACTTATAACTTGCCTCGCCTCCTTAGCAACAATATAACAGAAACGCCAGCGGTGAATATGACTGTGGTCTCACCGAGTGTATCGTAACCCCTATAATCTGCGAGACCCGCAGTCACCATATTCGGTACGCCTATCTCCTCCTCACATCTCTCTTCCCACCGCACCGGGACAGAATAGCGATAAACCCACAATCTATTACCCTTGTTCATGATGAAATAATACTTCTCCAGGTTCGGATAGAACATCTCTCCTTTTGGAATCAGTATATCCCAGCCTTTCCAGCCTTCTTCTTCTCCTCGCTCTACCTTATAACCCTCAGGTAGCGGTAATCCACGATTCTTTATCTCACTCACCAATGCATCAGGCACTACCCCCTCGTTCAAACTTTCCAGCACATGGTTCCGGGCATCTATACCGATAGAGAGGTTGACCCACCGATTAGCAGGTGAATACGGGTCTCCAAATGCTGGTATATCCTCCGCAACATAGATAAATAGAGCACCCAGAAGTATCACAAATAATAACGCAGAAGCTGTGATAGCCTTCATCTCTTCTCCCACCTCCTTGTTCTCGCCAGTGCCGCAATCAGGAAGGCTGTAGTCGCACCCGCGCCTACTGCGGCTTCGGTAAATCCAACATCCACCGCGTGCATCTCCACCCACACTGTGGCGATAATATAGCTATAAGCACTTAATAGCACGATTGCAGCTAACAGGTCTCTCACTGTTATCGCTGCAAGTGCGATTACCACAAGGAAGAACAATGCAATGAGATCAAGCGGGATTATCATCTCTCTTCACTCCCCTTCTCCTTCCTCCATATACACATGTGCAATTTTATTCTGCATCGTTTGGTCAACAAGTAGAGCATCTGCGGCTTTCGACGCAATTGCATGCACCAGGAACCTACCTCGCTCTGGCTCCACGTCTATCGTTATCGTACCTGGTGTGAGGGTGATGGAATTTGCTAATGTGGTGAGTGCGAAATCACTCCTCAAAGTAGTATCAAATTCTATTATGCACGGGTCTATCGGCATCTTTGGATGTAGTACGCGATAAGCAACATCGAAGTTCGCCAGAACTATCTGCCACAGCTCCCATGGTATGTACAGCAGTAGCCGGAAGGTCTTACGCAGCGTCATGTTCTCCTTGCCCGTTATCAGGAGGTCACGAGAGACTGAAGTTGCTATTGCTGCACATATCATACCCACAACGATGTGAATAGGGTCATAATAGCCCTGAAGTGGCTTGATACAGGCAGATAAAAGCACCCAGAAGGCGAACATGACGATGAACACAGCAACCGTACTCCGCTTTATCATATCATCACATCACCTCCTCCCCTCACCCTTCTTCCAGGGCTTCAGACCTGTATAATACGCCGCTTTCATTATCGCATGTGTACCCACGGGATTAGCCATGAATATAAAGAATATGAGGAAGAAGAGCTTTACGCTAACGAACGACCAGCCCTGGAATATCATGCAGCCAGTGATCATAAGGACTTCACCAAGCGTATCGCATTTCCCGGTTGCATGCAGCCGGGTATAAAAATCCGGTAATCGTAATAACCCTACTGCTCCTGCAGCCATAAAAAATACCCCCCCTGCCATGAAGATTATGGATATTATATCTGTTACACCTATGCCGAACATATCTCCCCCCTTTCAAGATACTTAGCCATAACCAGTGTACCAACGAAGTTCAAGCCCGCATATAGAAGTGCGATATCCACGAACATCGGTCTTTCGAAGATATACCCAATAGCAACAAGAAGCACAATCACCTTCGTTCCTATCACATTCACCGCTGCTACCTGATTAAATACCCCCGGCCCACGCACCGCTCTATACAGGCACAGCAGTATGGTAAATCCGATAGAGATTCCCACTACGAGGAATACATCCGCCATCTCGACCATTTTATTTTATATGTGAATGTGGAGAGGTATTATAAATAACTTTCGGATTTTTTCTTCCGATCAGGATGTATGCATGGGGACCGGGATATTTGAAGCGGAGAAGAGGAGGGCGCTTGAACGATTACACAATGAGGGTGCAGATGATGACATAGCGGAGCTGATAGAGCTATTAAATGGTTTTGATGATTACTTCACAACGAGTAGCTGCTCTGGCAGGGTCATTCTGATATGCATACCAGAGATAGGGGCAAAGGAAGAAGCTGAGTTCATTGCGAAATGGCATCGTGAAGTGAGTAAGAATGAGGTATTAAAAGCAATGGGTATGTGGAAAGCCCCTGATGGGGAGTTATGGCTGATGTCCCAATCGCCGATACTACATGTCTCGTGCGTGAGCATGGAGAAAGCTAAGCAACTACTGAACCTTGCAATCGAGTCGGGCTTCAAGTATAGTGGAATAAAGGCCATCACCATGAAGCGGGTGATGGTGGAGATAATGAGTACAGAGAGGATGGATGTCCCGGTGGGCAGAGATGGGGTGATATTTTGCAGCGAACCATACCTGGATTTTATCATATCGAAGGCGAACTTCATGCTTGAAAGGGGTAAAGAGAAGTTGAGGAGGTTTTATTATGGGTTGGAGGGGCTCAAATAAAACCCTTTCTCGGGAAGAAATGGTTTATCAAAAGAACCTTGAAACCTGTGTTCCATTCTTTAATATTTTAAAGACAAGATATAGAGTGGAAGAATGACCATGAAAGCCATTATTACATCATCACAAGTTTCAGCGTCTCTTCGGCTGGTAGTTCGTTCTCCTTACATACCGCGATAGTGCAGAGATTCCTTATCTCTGCTTCCTTTAGATAGAGATAGCTTAATACCGTGCCTATATCAATTGGATAACCGGACAGCACCTTCCTTATCCACCTGAGGAAATATCGTTGCAGAGCGAGTTCGAAGGGTACAAGCGATTTCTGCTCCTCATAATAGGGTATAGCGGCACTTAAAACCACTTTATAAGGGGAATCAGGCAGCAACTGTATGGCAGAGCTGATATTATCTGCTGACATGGCATTCCTCACTGCATCAATATCCCAAGCATAAGAATAAGGCATGAAATATCGCTCCATATCGGCTTCTGCTATCCCCTCCTCCTTACACCGTAGCATGGTCATCAGATTTGCTATATCTAACTCCGTGCCTATGACCTTCTCCACTATCTCCCGGTCCGCTCTTCGCAAATGCTCCTTCTTGTCCCATATAGCGCCAAATAAATCTCTATCAAGTGCATTCTCGAGGTCCAATAGCCTGTGCCTGTTGCTCATTTTATTTTTATAGTCCTGAATCGAATCTGCCAATATTCCACGGTAGGGCTCTTCAAAACGCTTTATTGCATCTTCCAGCGACCCAACTTCGACCAATATACCTCTATAATCTCTAAAGAATGGCTCAACCGGGAATAATAAAACGGATTCGCTGGTACCGGTGCTCACATTCACACCCGCTGCCTTTGCCCGTATAATCGCCTTCACGTTCATCACTTCAAAACGCCTGAAAAACTCGATCATGAAATCCTTCACTGCTGCATCCGTTGATCTTATCACCATCAAGTACTGATATATCAGTTCCTGCTTCAGTGCCTTCTCTATCACGTGCGCATCTACCTCTGTCAGATTTTTCTTTGTTATGCTTGCTCTATATGGACTATCCATCAGAATAGCCATGAAATCTTCCTTACGAGCATCTACAAGCGCCTTTATATCCTTATTATCCAGCAGATCGCTCAGTCGTGCTCTTATTCGGGCATATACATACGCATATCTCGCCACATTCATTTCTCTTCTTTCACCTTAAAAACTAATGGGTTAGGGTTAATGGGATGGGGCTGCGGAGATTTGAACTCCGGTTACCAGCTCCCCGAGCTGGGAGGATAACCTGGCTACCTTACAGCCCCAATTGCTATTACGCTTATTATAGTACATGAAGTATTATAATATTTCATAATATTTCCTTGGTAAAGCTTTCTTTTTGAAAGAAAGATTTTTTTCTATCTATTAAAATAAATGATGATAGGTGAAGTGAAATTCGAGCAATGGAGGAGATTAAAGGAGTAAAGACTTGGAGAGGTATGACAGTGGATGAACTTGTGAACGGCATGCGGGGCTGTGCCTTCGGCGCTGGCAGGTTAGCAAAGGCGGTGGATATTTATGAGGCGATGTTAAGGGAGGATACAACAAAGTTCATCGGCATTGCTGGTGCTCTGGTACCTGCAGGCATGCGGGATGTAATGGCACAGATGGTCAGGGCAAGATACGTGGATGTGATCATAACAACGGGTGCGAACCTGGTACATGACATCATCGAAGCACTTGGTACGCACCATTATAAAATCATAGAATCAAAGATGGATGATCCTGAGCTGCGGAAGCAATCCATGTCGAGGATATATGATGTTGTGGTGCACGACGATGCATTTGCACGGTTAGAAGATTTCATAAGAGCTGCTTTTGATAGTATGAACCCTGATAAGAGCTATAGTATAAGGGAAGTGATAGAGGTTATAGGATCGAATCTTTCAGACCCGAATTCTATATTGAAGAGTGCAGTAGATGCTAATGTTCCTGTATTCTGTCCTGCAATTGCAGATTCTATGATTGGACTCCATACGTGGATATATAAACAGATGAAGTCAGCATTCCACGTTGATGCATTTGATGACATGAAAGAACTGATAGATATCTTCTGCGATGCGGAGCATACAGGCGCGATTATACTGGGAGGAGGCGTGCCAAAGAATTTCCTTCTGCAAACTGCCCTGGTAGCGCCACCACGAGAAGATGGACGCGAAGGATTCGATTTCGCTATCCAGATCACCACGGATACGCCAGAGAATGGCAGCTTGAGCGGTGCAACATTGGAAGAGGCGAAGTCATGGGGAAAAATTGGTACAAATGCAAAAGCAGTTACGCTCTATTGCGATGTTACCATCGCTTTGCCGGTGATCTTCGCTGCCGTACAGGCACGAATCACAAAATAATGCCTTTCCTTTTATACTTTATACCAGGGTAACCTCCTTTATACCCGGTACCTTCTTCTTCAATACACCTTCAATAAACCCCGTCAGAGTGATTTGACTCATCAAACAGCCTGCACATGCTCCCCTGAACCTCACCTTCACCACCCCATCCTCTACACTCACCAGCTCTATATCACCACCTTCAAGTGCCAAAAGCGGTCTCACTTCCTTATCCATTACCGCTTTTATCTCCCTCTCCATTATTTCTTTCACCTCTGGAGATGACATAACGATTGTCATATATAAATCAAAAGTGTATAAAGAAAGAAAAGAACGAAAATTTTATAGTGATAGCGGAGATTGATATTTTCATGTCGAAGAAAATACCGGAGTGGGTGGAAGAGATACTACTACCGAAGCTTAACGAGATTGATAACAGCATAAAAGCACTTGAGAGCGAGTTTGAGCAGAAGGCAGGTACAGAAGTGGTGGGTGATAAGATAGAAAGCCTCGGTAGGGAGGCGAAGAGCGATATCGAGAGTCTTGGCAAAGATACAAAGCGGGAATTTGAGAGTTTGAGGAATGAGCTCACCGGGTTGGGAAATGTGATAACGAGTCTTAGAAATGAGACTCTATCTAAGTTCGATACCATAGATGCTCGAATAGCTGGTGTAAGGAATGAGCTAATAACCAAGTTTGAGGCTGTGGATTTTAGATTCCAGTCCTTAGATTCAAGATTGGACTCACTCGAGGAGAGAATCTCAGTGATGGAAAAGATAGCAGAATTTGATGCTCGGCTCGCGGAATTAGAGAAGAATAAGAATGAGAATGAACATTGATTGTGATTATATTACGATATCACGAGAATACTCCACGTAGACCTATGCTATCAACCATGATCATATTCAATCTAACGAGTAGAGAGAAGGTGAACCCGATGGAGATACCATGAGGTACACCAAGCAGAAAGAACATTACTGCTGTTGCACCTTCCATCAGTCCCAGACCAGAGACGGTTACGGGAACAAACCTGAGAATGGTGATAAGTGGATGAAGCAGCAGGTATGCCAGTAAGTTCAGTTTGGTTATACCAAGAGCTAAGCCGATTAGCTGCCATTGCAGGGCAAGCAGAATCCAGCAGATGAGATATATTAGGAGGATAACATAGAGACTCCCGCGCAGTGAAAGACTCTTCTCCTTTAACTTCGTGTACTCTTCCTCGTATCTCTTTATGTACGGGATTCGTCTCAATACCCTGTATGAACGCGATTCCCCACTCCACAATACCCATAGCATGGCAGTACCAGCGCCGAGGAAGATGATGCCACCCACGCACAGTGCCACCAACACATTCCTGCTTATATCAATGGATATCACTGCTATGAAGAATAGTAATCCTGAGAAGCCACCAAGTACCTTCAGAATGAACTCTATACCTTGAGGTGCGAGTATAGCCGCCATACCCTCTGATATACTGCAATTTGCGCGATTCTTCAGGAAATAGGGTACGAGGAAGAACCCTGCTCGTCCTGGTGTGACATCAGATGCAATCATACCTGCAAGATGCGCGAATAGCGAATGATAGAAGCTGACATGGGTGCCGATCTTCCCCAGCAGATAGAACAGCCGATAGCTCATGAGGAGGTTATAGCATAGATAGGAGAGGGCTGCGAAACCGAATAAAAAGAGGTTCAGACCCTTTATCGCCTCCAAAACCGTGTGAATATCCACTTCATAAAACAACAGTGCCAGTATCCCTGCTCCTATAAACACCTGGATAAACGTTTTCTTATTCATCTCTACTCATCTCTACAGTACATCTCTACAGTACACTGATAATATGATGACTGTCTTCGGTATGAAATTAAGAACAAAAGTTATTTATAGTTAGAGTTCTTGGGAAGATATAGGGGGTGAAAGATGGAAATAAAGAAGATAGAGAAGCTCTTAGTGATAGTGAATTCGGGCATGGACAAGCCATATAATCAGTATGCAAGCTATGCCATTGCATTTGCAGCAAAGAAGATTCATAATATCCCGGACGTGATGATATTCTATGGACCGCAGGGCACGGAGATGGCGAAGAAGGGTAATCTGGCAAAATTAACGTTCTCGGAAGACGTGAAGAAACTCATTGCGGGACAGTTCGAAGGTTTAAACCCCGAAGACCTGCCGGACAACCTGGAACAAATGGCGCGATTTGTAAGTGACTCTCTTGGCGTGAAAATTGGGTCGTGCGCAACATTCCACGTAGCTGGTGGCTTCGCTACATCAGTAGAAGACACGACAAACATCGAAGATTTCATAATGCCCGTGAAAATCCCGGATGCGGTAGAAGGAGCACTGAGTGCTGATAAAATCCTGTATTTCTGAATATATTATAGAGAAAAGATAACATTTTTTTCTCTTTTTCCTTTTTATGCTATGGCATCAATGCAAAAAAATCGCAAATTATTTAAATCGGCTCATCAATCCATGCTAAGCACAGTAAGTTTAATTATATCGTATGGGGTGAAATAAGAAGTGGCAGAAGAAGAGGATACAGCGGTTGTTTTGATAGGTCATGGTAGCAGATTGCCGTACGGCAAAGAGGTGATGGAGGAGCTGCGGAGGCGACTGGAGATGCGGGGGATATTCAAAGTTGTGAGGACCGCGTTTATGCAGATAAATACACCGAGTATAGAGGAGACATTGCGGGAGCTTGCGCGAAGTGGTATAAAGAATATAATAGCATTGCCCGTCTTCCTGGCAGATGGGGCGCATACAAAAGAGGATATACCAGAGAAATTGAAGGATACGTTCGCAGGCGAATGGGCGGAGATAGGGAAGGATGTGAAACTCATTTACGGCAAGCCGATAGGTGTAGATGAGCGGATAGTGGATATACTGGTGGACCGGGTAAAGGAGGCGGCAGCAGCGCGATAAATAGAAAATAATAAAATAAGGTTTCCAGTTTCAGGCTCTTTTCTTTCCTTTATCCTTATCATCGCCTTTTGAATCTCTTCTCTATATCCTTTCTGCTCAGCCGAATCATGGTTGGTCTGCCGTGTGGGCAGGTATAGGGTATCTTTGTTTTCTTTAACTCCTCCACTATCGCTCGCATAGACTCATAGGAGAGCTTTTCACCTGCTTTTATACTCGCTTTACATGCCGCTGTAGCAAATACAAGCTTTATTCGTTCCTCAACTCTGCTACGGTCCCCTATCAACCGCTGTATTATCTCCATAAGCTCATCTTCATGCACCATGCCATGAAAGACCACCGGTATTGCCCTTATGATATAGCTGCCATCGCTCAGGGGTTCTATATCAAACCCCATATCTCTCAGTACCTGCTCACTCTCACGCAATAATAGAAGTTGATTTGGACTCAATTCAGGTACATAAGGTCTGAGCAGCGCTTGCTTCTCTATCCTTCGTCCGTATCTCGCAATCAATTTCTCGAAGTTTATGCGTTCCGCAGCAGCATGTTGGTCTATCATAATCACATCCCCGCTCTTACTCTCTGCTATAATGTAGCTGTCAAGTACCTGATATAGCGGTGCAGGCAGGATGTCCAGGCTGCTCATCTCCGGATTAGCTTCTGCTTCCACCACAGAAGACTGAAAAGAGGTCTGAACATGAACACTTACCGTCTCTCTCTTCTTATCAGCCTTTTCCTCTGGCAGCCCAAAGAGCTCGTTTCTACTCGCACCTCGCTCCTTCTCAGCTCGCTGAACCACCTCAGGAATCAAATCAGCATGGCGTAAAGTTGTGGATATCGAACTGACAATGAACTGAAAGACGTTCTCAGGATGAAAGAAAGTGATTTCATGTTTCTTCGGGTGTATATTTACATTTATCTCCGAAGGTTCAATTTGAAGAGAGAGTACTGCGAAAGGATAGATATTTTTGGGTAAAAGAGTCTTATAGCCCCTTTTAATTGCATTCAACATCAGCTCGTTCTTCACATATCTACGATTTACGTATGTGAAGATGTATCTCCGCGTGCTATAAGATACTGCGGGCTTGGAGATGAACCCGTAAAGCTTGAGCCCGGTCTCGGCATTCGACTTCGATTCTTTCAACTCGATGAGCTCTTTTGCCACAGCGTGTCCGAAAGTCTTGACGATAGTATCCAGCATTTTGCCATTGCCAGAGGTGCTTAATATCAAACGACCGTCATGGAATAGCTCGAATTTTATCTCCGGATATATCAGCGCATAAATCATGAATACATCCATTATGTGTCTCAGCTCAGTGGATCGTGATTTTATCATGCCTATCCTTGCAGGCAGGTTATAGAACAGGCTCTTCACTTCTATTGTGGTGCCAATACTGCGGCTTATTCTCCTCCTCTCCTTTATCTTACCACCATCAATGCTGAGATAAGTGCCAAAATCTTCATCCTCGTGACGCGTACTCACCGCCATCCTCGAAACTGCTGCTATGCTCGGTAATGCCTCACCACGAAAGCCCAGTGTCTTTAAAGTCAGTAAATCCTCTATCTTCTTTATTTTGCTCGTGGCATGCTTCTGGAATGCCACTTCCACATCTTCTCCACTTATACCACAGCCATCATCTGTTACCCTTATGTAATCTCGCCCGCTGTTACCCAATTCCACAATCACATGCCGGCAGCCAGCATCAAGCGAATTCTCTATCAGCTCTTTGACCACCGATGCTGGTCTATCAACGACCTCACCAGCGGCGATTTTGCCTATCGTATGCTCCTCAAGGACGAAGATGTGCCTCATAAAAAACTCTCTTCACACTCCGCACTTTACGCGCTATGCTCCTCCACACTTATAAGTATTATAATAGGACTAAGAGGAATAATAACAGAAGAGGCAATTAAGTAGAAGAATGCACAATCCCCTGATGAGGATGTGATGAAAAGAGATGACAGAGGTGAGGGCGATATGGGAGTTGACGAGAGGGGAACATGGCTTAATGTATGGTGCTGGTGTGCTGATAGGGATACTGGTAGGTGGAGGTAACTTCGGTATAACCGCAGTGCTCGGCTTCTTCACCGCTTTCTTCATCCAAGCCGGTACTTTCGCATTGAACGATTATTGTGACTTGGAGACCGATATTGCAAATCACAGGCTGGATAGACCACTGGTGCGAGGTGCACTTACTAAAGAGCTCGCCTTCGGTATCGCCTGTATCGCCACTGCACTTGGTATTCTATCCTCAGTGGTACTGACGATGCTCCATGGGGGACTGACCCTCTTCCTCGTGGCATTATTACTTGCAGCACTGGGCATTCTGTATGATATAAAAATAAAGGAACTATTCGCAGTGGGCAATTTGTATATTGCATTCACAATGGCAGTACCGTTCATATATGGTGGTCTGATAGCGGGAGATATCGGAGAAGGATTGCTGATCCTTTCCTTTATCGCTTTACTCGCAGGTCTCGGGCGCGAAGTGATGAAGGATATAGCGGATATAGAAGGTGATGAGATACGAGATGTGAGGAGCATCGCACGGGTTTACGGTATAGAGGAAGCGAAGAAGGTAGTAACTGCCTCATCTTTGCTCGCTGTTGGATTGAGTGTCGTACCTTTCTTCTTGCCTTCCACTCCTTACTACCTCAATCCTATATTTATAATATTGGTTAGTGGCACGGATATAATTTTCGCACATACAATCAATGAGCTATGGAAGCAGCACGTAAACTATGAGCAATTGAGGAAGGAGACACTGGTTGCAATTGCCATTGGACTGCTTGCATTTATATGTGGCGCTATATTGTGAAAAGAGAATCTAATGGAGTTCATTAACCAAGTATGCCTTGCTATTCTTATTTTTCTTATCATATAATGAAAGCTCGACTCCTAGAAGTATTACAATTCTTTTATTCTTCGCCTTATTCTTTAATAACGTATTGTATATTGTATTGTATATAGAATATATAGAGAAGATGGATAGGGACTACATACACTCTCTGGAAGCGGATAGATGGCTATTTCATGCCGATCTGCTTGTGGATAAGGCACATGTAGTAATGCTGGAGGAACGTGGTATAATAAGAGTAGACGAAGCAGCAGCAATACTCAAATGCCTCCAGAACATCCAGCTCCAGCCAGAGGTCTTTATAGAACGCGAACTTCCCGATTATGAGGATGTCCACACGGCGATAGAATCTATAGTAATGAGAGAAATAGGAGATAATACAGGAGGGAGGATGCATACAGCTCGTTCAAGGAATGACGAAGTTGCAACGTGCATAAGAATAGCACTCCGCGAGGAACTATTGCGGTTGATGAAAAAACTGAATGAATTGAGGAGAGCATTAATAGAGAGAGCAGCGGAGAATATTGAGACCGTGATGCCAGGCTATACGCATCTACAACATGCGCAGCCAACGACTCTTGCACATCATTTCCTCGCACATGCCGATGCTTTCGCACGCGATTTCGCTCGACTTATCGCTGCATATGAGCATGTAAATGTGAGCCCTCTGGGTGCTGCCGCATTTGCTGCCACTGGATTTCCAATTGATAGAGAAAGAACAGCCGAACTACTTGGGTTTGATTCCGTACTGGAGAATTCTATGGATGCGGTATCAACACGGGACTTTGTGATTGAAGCGGTTTCATGCTATGCGAATCTGATGACGAACTTGAGCAGACTTGCAGAGGAGATAATACTATGGGGCAGCTCTGAATTTGATTTCATTATTCTGCCTGAGGAATATGCAACCGGGAGTTCAATAATGCCGCAGAAACGCAATCCTGATTATGCAGAACTCGTTAGAGCAAGAGCTGGCTCTGTCTATGGATGCTTGCTCAGCATTCTTTCTATCTGCAAGGCACTGCCATATTCATATAATAGGGATTTGCAGGAGGTTACACCGCATTTACTGCGAGCAACCGAGATTTCTCTGGCTTCTGTAGCCGTGATGAGGGGCTATATAACGAAGCTGGAATTGAAGAAGGAGCGAATGGCATACGAGGCAAAGATAGGGTTCACTACCGCAACTGAGCTGGCAGATACAATCGTACGAGAGACCGGTCTACCATTCAGAACCGCATATAGGATTGTAGCAAGCATGGCGAAGGAGCATGAGCATGAGCATGGTGAAACTAATATCGCAGATGCTGCCCCTATCCGAATTGATGAGTTCAGCGTTCGTATCATAGGTAAGCGAGTTAGCGAGCTGGGTTTGACGCCTGACAGCGTGAAGGAAGCTCTGGATATAGTCTCAAACATAAACAGGCGTATTGTAACAGGAGGACCTGCGAGGAAAGAGGTCATGAGAATGCTGCGAGCGAGGGTAGAAGACTTGAACCGAGATGATAAGCTAAGAGAAGCGAAAGAAGAACGTGTAAAACTATGCCTGATGGAACTGGAGCGGGAAGTGGAAAAAAGAATTCAAACTTTATATAATTGAATTAATTCTGGGAATGTATTCAAAGGTGACAGAAATGATAGAGGATTATAATGCTGGAGTTGTACCGATAAGAGTTAACGATCTCGATATCACCAGTGTGTTGTGTTATATCAGTGGATGAAGCGCTGGTGAAGCTTTGAAGTTTGATAGCGAATTTTTTGGTAGTGTTTCATCATCAGTTAAAATTCACCTCCAGCAGATATAATTTCAACCTCACCTTTTATAAATCTTAAGTTATCA
>JAGGRR010000050.1 GCA_021159465.1 Methanophagales archaeon | reverse complement strand
TCCTCGTGAATAAACCGTCAAAAGCCTCGCAGTAGGTGTCCTCGAGTTCGATTTCCATAAATTCTCTATTCATGCTTTACGTACCGATTAATTAAAGCCATTGTATTTGCTAAATTCAACTGCGTAAAGAGAAATGCGATCTTAGCCTCTACCTCAGCTGCAATTGCTGCTCGTATTTCCGGCTTGAGCCTCATAATTTCGGTTTTAAACTCGCCTAAGGCTCTTTTGCGTGTCTTGTATATAAACTGCGATTCTGTCTCTCCCTTATTCCATTCATTGCGGTGATTCTCTTTTAGCCATGCATACATTCGCTTCCTCAACTCGTCAGGGAAATACTGGCTTTCATAAACCATATTCTGGAACTGAGTAGCCAGATGTATCTCTGCCGTTTCTACTTCCGGGAATTTATGGAACATATTTTCCGGTAATGTAGAAGCCCCATGCTGCACTGCACCCGCCAGTGTGTATTTCTCACGGGCTAACCGCGAAAGCGTCCTCAAAGTCTCAAAGTCTACATTTACTCTGGCAATACTGCCGTCCGGTAAGACCACCCCACCATGTGAAGTCCCGGTCTGTACACTTATTTTACTTATTCCCTCTAAGGACGAGCCCAATTCTTCCTGATAGCCTTCCATAAACGCCTCTAATTCCTCTGGCGTTGTGTTCTTCCTCCCTATCTCGCCTATCTCTCCACCCACAGAAACCTCTACTCCTTCCGGTTGATGCAAACGTATGAACCTGGTAAATGCGGCACAAACGCTAAAATTTAACCTTTGCTGCTCTTTAACCCCCTGTTTACTCAAATCCACCAAAGTTGAGCTGTCAATATCAATATTATAAAACCCCGCTGCTAATGCCTCACGGATGAGACTGTTTAACATCTCTATCTCCTCATCCGGGTTCTGAAGATATTTCTTCGCATTAACCTGGAAGTGATCCCCCTGAATAAATACCGGTCCTTTCCACCCTTCCCTTATAGCGGCAGCCAGGCAAACTCCGGCATACTCGATAGGGCGCTGCGCGGTATAGCTGATTTCACTACGTGCGATCTCGAGTATAAATGCGCCTGCACGGTTACTTCTGGCTATCCTGAAGATTGCGCGTGCTAAATCGTACGTAAGCGTCCTCAAATTTATCGCAGGCACCGTGAACCCGCCGAATTCACCTCTGCCCCGTGCACGATAAAAATGATGAATGGAAGCGGGGAAAATCCCTCTCTCTTCTGCCTGTTGTAAAATCTTATCAAAAATCTCCGATTTCACCTTTACATCATCGCTCAATACCAATTTCGAGACCAAACGGTCAATATCCGTTCTTTCTTCGTTTTCGCTCATTTCATTTCATTTCAACTTTAAGTTAAGATTCTTATCAGTTGATAAAAGGGCTCTACCATCTGCTTCTTTTCCTCGACCGCGACATGTAAATCCACCGCATTTATATCTCCGTCTCGTACTCCCACCGCCTTCCCGAATTCGCCATTTAAAATTAAATCCACTGCGGCTGCACCCAGCCGGGCTGCCAGTATACGGTCCTGAGCGGTTGGATTCCCCCCTCTCTGTATATGACCCAGAACAACCACTCTTGTCTCTAACCCTGTTATCTCCGTAATCTTCTCCGCGACCCTATCCGCCTTCGCTGCACCTTCGGCAACGATAACAATCCAGCTGTTCTTGCCTTTTCTACTCCCTTCGATAATATCGTAGCACATCGCTTCTAAATCGTAGCTCAATTCCGGAACCAATACCTCCTCAGCGCCTCCAGCTAAAGCGACATGCGTGGCTATGAATCCACTATCTCTACCCATTACTTCAACCACGAAAACTCGCTCCATACTCGTTGCGGTATCACGAATCTTATCGGTTGCATCTAAGGCGGTATTTATCGCAGTATCTGCACCAATAGTAAGGTCAGTGCCATTAAGGTCGTTATCTATCGTTGCTGGTACACCCACACAGGGGATATGCCACTTAGTCCAGAGCTGAATCGCACCGCGATAAGTACCATCTCCTCCAATGACCACCAGAGCATCGATTTCATTCTGTTTTAACGTCTCTACCGCCTTACGCTGTCCTTCTTCGCTTAAAAACTCATCACAGCGGACGGTCTCTAAGATCGTACCCCCTCTGTTTATGATTCCTGAAACCGAACGATGGTCTAAAGGTCTCAAATCCCCGTTAATCAAACCCGCATAGCCTCGAAGTATCCCTATCACCTCTAATTTATGGTACACTCCATATCGCACCACACTGCGAATCGCCGCATTCATTCCCGGCGCATCACCACCACTGGTCAGCACGCCAATACGCTTTATCATCTATTCTCACCCTTCTTATTTTATCTGCCCGGTATGTATGTGTATATGCATATTGTACACTTCTCAAACCTATTCTATATCACTAATAAAGTTTTCGTATTGGTATATTTATATTGATATATTTACTATTGAAAAACCCGCTGAAGGAGCTATAAATAATTTCCACAAAATTTAAGGTAACTACAGAAAACAGGAGCGCTTATAATCAGCATTATTCCTTTGACACCAGTACCTCAGTCGCTTTTATCACTGCCTCTACTTTATCACCTTCTTTCAATTCGAGTTCTTCCGCCGCTTCTTTCGTTATCATCGCCGTTATAACGGTGGGTACAGCAACTTCTATTCGCACAGTGGATGCGATTTCGCCTTTCTCTACTCTCTTTACAACTCCTTTAATCCGGTTCCTCGCACTTATTTTCGTAAAAATCGCCTCCCAACCTATTTCATCCTGCGCTACGCTATTCAAAAGCCGTTTATAACATTCATATTCACGTAAAAGCTCCTCACCCTCTGCTGTTAATGTCGTACCACCGCCGCCCTTTGGACCACCCCTGTGTGTGCTCACAGCTGGACTGCCTATTGCATCCTCGATTCGCTTCAGGTGTTCCCACGCCGTTCGATAAGGAATAGAAAGCTTTTCCGCTGCTTTTAAGATAGAAGAAGAGTTACGAATCTCCGCAAGCAACTGCGCTCGCCCTTCCCCTAATATCGCTTTCCCTTTGAATTCTATCCACTGCTTATGCCCTGATTCGTACTTTCTCTTCACCTCAGATGCCCTCACAATCTGTGTTTTGCGATGGTACAGTATAATATTACACAAGTAAAGTATGAAAAAACCAAAAAGCTTTTTATAACGAATGGTGTATTCTTGCATATCGGTGATGTATAAAATTGGAAAGAAGAGTAATTGTAGCTTTAGTTTTGGGAACATTAATAGTGATTGCAACGCTTGCGTGCGTGACGGTTGCGGTTTTTTACACACCTATTGTAGCTTTAGGAGCGCAACAGGCAAAAACGGTCAAAGTCTTCCACGCTGGAAGCTTAGCAGTGCCTTTGGCGGAGGCAGAGAGCCAATTTGAGGCTTTGAATCCGAATATAGATGTGCAACGAGAATCAATGGGCAGTGTGAAGGCGATAAGGCAGATAACAGATGTTGGGAAGAGAGCGGATGTGCTCGCATCTGCAGATTACTCGCTCATACCAGGCATGATGTATCCAGAATATGCTGACTGGTATGTGAGATTCGCAACAAATGATATGGTGCTTGCGTACAACCCTGATAAGAGCAAATATGCAGCTGAAATCACACCGAATAACTGGTACGAGATCCTTCGCAAAGAGGGAGTGGTCTTCGGGTTCTCGAATCCGAATCTCGACCCTTGCGGATACCGATCTCTAATAGTAATGCAACTCGCAGAGCTACACTATAAAGATTCAAGGATATTCGATGATTTGGTTCTCAACAACACGGCGATTACGATTAGCGAGGATGCAGACGGGACGTTTTTGATAACTGTGCCAGAAGACCCGAAGCCGAATACGGAGAAAGTAGACATAAGACCGAAATCGGTTGAACTCGTGGCGTTTGTCGAGGAAGGTGGGCTTGACTACGCATTCGAGTACCGAAGCGTTGCCGTTCAGCACAATTTAGCGTTTGTGGATCTGCCTGAGCAAATAGACCTGAGCAGGATAGAGTACACAGACACTTACAAGAAGGTGAAGGTGCAAACTGCAGATGGTAAGACAAAAACGGGAAAACCAATTGTGTACGGTATAACCGTCCCTAAGAATGCGGAAAATCCGGATATGGGATCGGAGTTCGTGAAATTTGTGATAGGCGATGCAGGGCAGAAGATCTTTGCGGACATGGGACAGTCGCCGATTGTGCCGCCAGAAGGGAGCGGGAATGTACCGGAAGAACTGAAAGCTTTGGTGCAGCTTGAGCCCGTGTATCCAATGTCAACATCAACATCAACGTCAACACCAGCATCAGCACCAAAAGAGTCGGGCTTCGATGCGGGATTTGTCAGTGCAGGTATATTAGTGGTTGTATATCTGGCGCTGAGAAGGAGAAAGGTGTATGAAAGGAAATAATGATAAAATCAGGAAGAAATAGCGATGAAATCAAAATTACTTTCGTGCTGGTCAATGGAAGAACTGAAGCGTGAGAAGGTTTATGTCATTTCCCTCTCTTTAGGACTCGTTCTCGTTGCTTTTGTCTTTATTACGCTTGGAAACATGTATTACAAGCAAGTGGAAGACTTTTCCGGGCTAATTGACGCTGCAACGGACCCCGTAGTTTTAGAGGCAATCTGGATAAGCATTTCTGCTGCGGTTTGCTCCACACTGATTGCCTTCCTCTTTGGCGTCCCCTTAGCGTATTTCCTCGCAAGAAAGGAGTTCATGGGTAAGAGCGTTATAGAAGGTATCGTGGACATACCCCTGATGATTCCACACATCGTTGCTGGAATTGCGTTGTACGGGGTGTTCATGCGGTATGGATTGATTGGTGCACCGCTTAGTAAATTGGGGATTGTAATTACGGATGCGTATCCGGGAATCGTTGTTGCGATGCTCTTCGTGAGTCTCCCGTATTTGGTAGATACTGCGCGAGAAGGGTTTAAAGAGGTTGACCCGAGATTGGAGAATGTTGCTCGTTCATTGGGCGCATCTCATTGGAGAACATTTCGAGAAATAACGTTTCCTCTTGCTTTCCCTTCTATATTGAGCGGTGCGATTCTGAGCTGGGGGCGAGCGATAAGCGAGTTCTCCGCGATTCTGATCATCGCATACCACCCGATCTCCGCACCGATTTTAATCTACGAGAAGTTTACCTCGTTTGGACTTCGGGCATCAAGACCGATCTCGGTTTTGTTGATATCGATCTGTCTGATTATTTTTATAATGCTGAGGATGCTACAAAAAGGGAGGAAATGATAGAAGTAAGGAACCTGTCCAAAGATTGGAAAGAGTTCACTCTCAAAGATATAAATTTAGAAGTAAAAAAGGGCGAATATTTCGTCATTCTGGGTCCAACCGGCGCGGGAAAGACTTTGCTGCTCGAAACAATCGCGGGTTTTTACTTTCCTGACAGCGGAGGAGTCTGGATAGAAGGGCAAAATGTAACGAATCTACCACCAGAGAGAAGGGGAATCGGTTTCATTTACCAGGATTATTCACTGTTCCCCCATCTTACTGTCGAAGAGAACATAGAGTTCGGATTGAAGTTGAGAAAGTCCGTATCACCGAATACAACCAGAAAAAGGGTGAAAGAAATAATGGACTGGCTGAGTATATCGCACCTTGCGCATCGGTATCCTGCTACGCTAAGTGGTGGAGAACAGCAAAAGGTTGCTATTGCCAGAGCGATTGCCACTGAACCTTCAATATTGCTTCTGGACGAGCCTTTAGCTGCTTTAGACCTCAGAACGAGAGATTACCTGAGAGAAGAACTGAAGAGGATAAAAGAGGAATCGGGAATTACAATGGTTCACGTGACGCACGACCAGACAGAGGCGATGATTCTCGCGAATAGAATAGCAGTGATGATGAACGGGCGAATAATGCAGGTCGGCACTCCTTATGAGATATTCAATAAGCCACAAAACGCGGAGATAGCGGATTTCGTCGGCGTTGAGAATATATTGAGTGGCGTTGTTCGTGATAACAATAACGGCGTTGCCGAGATAGAAGTTGATCTGGGCGACTACACCCATAATATTTTTGCTGTTTCAAACTACCATGCGGGTACTGTAAAAGTATTCATAAGACCAGAGGATATAATTCTAATTTTGTCCGAAAACCGGGGCGAAAGCAGTGCAAAGAATGTCATGAAAGCGAGGATAGAAGCGCTGGACGATATGGGTCCTTTAACACGTGTGAAGATGGATAATTCGCTTGTTGCTCTTATTACAAAGCAATCACGTGAAAGTCTCCGCTTGCAAAACGGTAAGGAGGTCTATGCGACCTTTAAAGCCACTTCGGTTCATGTGGTGAGATAAGTCAGAAAAACCACGTTTTTTGGAAGAGGGAGTTTTTATCAAATTTTTATGCTTTTGTTATACCATAACTGTATCTTCATCAGAATAGGGAGGAGCACATAGACACAAAAACCTCACTTTTTCGCTTTTCCCTGCGCAAATCCTGTGCTTCTTTTTGGAAGGAATGAACACAACATCCCCTTCTGAAACCTCTCTCCTCTCCCCTTCTATCTCCATTACTCCTCCCCCTTCCAGAATATAATATACCTCATCGGAAGTTTTATGGAAATGGAGTTTCGTTTCTTCGTGGACAGTAGCTTCTGCCAAACTCATCTTTTCGCTTTCCGATTTCAAAAGCTCCCTTATCTCAGAGCCATCTTTCGCCTCGAAAGGTATTTTTTGCTCCCTTCTCACTATTTTCATTTCCTTTCCTCCCCTTTATTTATAATTACAATATATACGAAATAGTATATGACAATTAGTTATCATTACCCTCTATATTCCCATGCTCCCATGCTAAGATAAACCACTACCTCTTTGTCCTTATAGGAAATCAAGGTCTTTTTTATCTCTATAGCGACTTTGTTTACTCGTCTGCAAATGGTGGTATAGTCAGGCACATCAAAGCTGATA
>JAGGRR010000049.1 GCA_021159465.1 Methanophagales archaeon | reverse complement strand
GAAGAAGTAAGAAAGCTGGAGAAGCGTATAGAGGCGGCTGAGAGGCTTGCATCAGCACAAGGAACTCAACAAAGATACATCATAAAGAAAGAAGTTCGCATAGGAAGAAGAAGAACGCTCATGGCGCTTCCATCCGAGGAAGAACCTCGCTATTTCACAAGCTTTCCTTCGATTGATGACATTCGCAGGGAGTTTTACGAAGACTTCGGCGGGGGCTCTTATCATGTCTATGCAACAACCCCGCGAGAGTTCAGAGTTCACACTTATGAGCTCGGTGGTGAAGAAAGAAGTCCCTTTGCGGAGGAAGAGATAGAAGTGAGGGTGAAAGATAGCAATCCAGCGCCACCACCGCCAACACCTCAGTCCTCAGAGTATGAAGAGATTCAGCAGGCACTCATGGTTTCGCAGCAAGCAGGCATCTCCTTCCAAGAAGCCTGGGGCTTTCTGAGAGAAGCAAAGATGCGTAAGAGGGAGGAAGAGAAAGAAAGTCTTGAAGACGCTTTGGAAAAAAGTGCAAAAAATGTCTTAGACCAAGATCCTGAGCTGAAGAACGAAATAGTCCGCTCATACCTTCGCTCAAGATTCAAGGAGGGTGATGAGTTGAGCAAGCTGCTGCAGTTTGAAGAGGTCAGAAGAAAGCTTGCCGGTAACAATGAGGGACTTCTTAATCCTCAAATCCTCTCCTACTTCTTAGCCTTTCTACCTCTGCTTTTTGCTCAACCACCCGCAGGTCAACCTTTAGCAGGTCAACCTTTGACAGGACAACCTTTAGCAGGTCAACCACCTCAAGCAATGTTCCCACCTTATCAAACGCCTCTTCCAACACCTCAACCCTCTAGCCCACTCACCCCTCCGCCTTGGCAGCAGTGGGAAGCGATGTTGCAGCAGCAACAGTCACAACAGCAACAACAGCGGCAACAACCGCAACCGCAATCGCAACCACAACAACAGCGGCAACAGTGGCAACAGCAGCAACAGCAACAAACATACATCGCAGCTCTGTCAAACCTAGTGCAAATGCTTGCGCAGAGGGAGCCTGAGGAGGTTCTCACACTCTTACGCACGGCCAAGAACAATCCCTATGTCAGAGCCTTCCTAATCTTTCTGAGAAAGATAGATTATGACTACAACAAGCTGATCTCATACGCTTCTATGTATGGTGGCGAGGAGATCGCAAACACGCTCAGAGAGCACGAAGATTGGCTTCGCAAGTTCCTCGACCTTCTGAGAAAGGCTGTTGAGAGAAGGCGAGCTGCGAAGGCGAGAGCAAAACTAAGGGCGAGAGAGAGAACAAGGCAAAAGGAACAGGTAGCAGAAAAAGATTTAGATTTCAGTGTGGGCGAAGTTCAAATAGATTTAGGTATAGGCGAGGAAAAAGAAGAAAAAGAAGAAGAGGAAGAAGAAGAGAAGAAAGAGCGTAGAGGAAGGGGTGAGAGCGGAAATGGCGGTGGAGAAGTTTCGTGAGGATTTCGTGAAGAAGGTTCTTGACGACTACGAGAGAACGAAGAAGACGATGAAGTCTATTATAAGCATCTGCAAGGCTCATCCAGAGCTTCTGAAGGATGAGAGTGTTGCGAAGAGCATCTACCTTTACGGAACTTCAAAAGTCAACGACGCCTTCTTAGATGTTCTCGCATCAGAGAAAGAAGATGCGCTTATCGACGACTTCGAGCAAATCTTAGAGGCTTGCGAGCAAACACTGAACATACCTTTTGAGGAAGACCTCAGCTTAGAAGAAGATTTCGGCGACTTAGGAGAAATCGAAGAAGACCTCGGGTTTGAAGATATAGAGGGAGAAGAGGAAGAAGGAGAAGAAGAGAAGTAAGGATGGTGAGGAAAAGTGGAAGAGCCAGTCGTTCTAATTGCAAAACCCCTAAAGGGCGCATCAAGGTTGCGTGGTGTGAAGAAAATCAGATACAGAGAACCTACCGGAGGCGAAGGCTTCGCAGTTTACAGAGGGGGAGAAGGAGCTTATCACGCAGTTTTCACGCCAGACTTCTTGAAAGGTCTCGGAGTCGGTCTATTGCTGGCGTTCTTCGCATTCTACTTATACAATAAGTTCAAAGCGTCATCTCCTCCTTCACCTCCTTCACCCTCTTCACCACTACCTCCAGCCCCATACACATCCCCACCGCCTGTTGAGAAATGAGAGCCCGTTTAATCACCTACGAGGGTATAGGTGAAATCGCATCCATCCTGAGAAGGCAGGTGCTCAGAGACGTCAGCAAGCCAGAGAGAGCCTACTTTATCAGGACACTCGCACTCAGAATCGTGAGCAAGTGCCCCGAGAAAGATTACCTGTGTGAGTGCGAAGCTCTACACGAATGGATAAGAAAGCGCTTCAGATATGCAAAGGACTGGTTCGGTAGGGAAGTTTTAATTTCGCCATACGCACTGCTGAAGCGCTGCCTGAGAGATAGGCGCTTATGTCAAGCAGATTGCGAGACCCTCTCACAGCTATACGCTGCTCTTGCCATGTCAATCGGGCATAAGGTAGCACTTCTCATCTTAGATACGACAGGCGATGGTGCATTCAATCACGTAATCGCTGTGGTCAGACCGCACGGCTCGTGGCGATGGTATTGTGTCGAGCTTACAAAGGATGTCCCTTTCGGGTGGTGCCCTCACGCATATAGGAAGATGCTCGTAAGATTAACCGCATAGGTTGAGGTGAGAAGATAATGGGTGCGGATGTCGGTACTGATGTTGGAAGTGTTAGTGGGGGCTCTACCAACAAAAAACCCGACTTCAACTATCACGTAGAAATTGTTGGTAATAAGGTCAGAATAACGGTTAGGATTGAGCTTGGTATAGAAGACATTATGAACTTTGTCTTCAAAGCGATGCAAAAGCCGAAGGTGTAAACGAGCATGAAGGTAAGAGAGTTGGCATATCAGTACCTAAAGAAGAAAGGTCTGAATCCTGAGTTAGTGGATATTGGAGACAGAGTTCTGTTCAAGGTAGATAACGTGATATATGTGCCTAAGCTTTACCAAGCGACCTGCCGAATCTATCCTACTGACCTGAAAATATGCGAGAAGTTCAAGGATTACGATGTTCGTTTTCTCGTTTTCCCTTATGCTTTACCATCGCACCTTCTGAAGGAGATACCCTGTCATAAGCTCATGCCTATAAAGGAGAAAGGAGAGATGTATGTGGATGGATTGCACTTCGCATGGATCGGTCATCTTCAGCGGAAGAAAGGTGGCATCAAATTGCGTGTGCTTATCGATGAGAACACCTACAAGTGGATGAGAAAGAAGATAAATGAAGGTAGATTTCTCACAGAAGGTGAGATTGTCAGAGCAGCTCTCGCTCAGCTTAAGAGGCGGCTGAGGTAAGTGATGGTAAAACTTGCGCTAATACATGGAGACTGCCTGAAAGTTCTGCCGAAAATACCTGATGAGAGCATAGACATGGTGCTGACCGACCCCCCTTTTATGATTTCAAAAGAGGCGAAGATAAGTCGCTCAAGAAACCCGAAGAAGTTCTACAAATACAGAGGGAAGGATATAGAGTTCTTCTTTGGAGAGTGGGATATATTTGATTCTGAAAGAGAATATTGGAAATTCACATTCAAGTGGTTAAAGGAAGTCTGGAGAGTGATGCGTAAAGGAGCGCATCTTCTCATCTTCTTTGACATTTTCAAGATAACTCCTTTGGTGAAGTGGGTGAAAAAGCACGACGGTATTGCGAGGCAACCTCTCTTCTGGATAAGAGAAAACCCTGTTCCTATGGCGAGGAAAGTGTCTTTTATGAACGCAGTCTCTATGATATTCTGGGCTACCAAACACTCAACCTCAAGAAAGTATGCCACATTCAACTACGAACTGGGGCAGCACCGCAATTATGTTACTGCACCTATTTGCACAGGTAATGAGCGATACAAATACGGTTTTCACCCAACACAGAAGCCTGAGAAGGTCTGTGAATGGCTGATTAAGTATCTTTCCAACGAGGGAGATGTGATTTTAGACCCTTTCGGGGGTGCAGGAACTACTATGAAAGTGGCGAGAGATTTGGGTAGAAGTTGTATAACAATAGAAAAGGATGAGAGATATATCGAGATGACGAAAAGAAGATTAAACTGGGGCTCTTCGTTAGGCGAAGTGGAGTATGAATTTCTGAATGAGAATAACGTCACGAGAGAATTATTTATAAAGGATAGTGAAAAAGAGGAGGATTGAGGGGGATACAAATGTTAGATGACATACTCTCCAAGCTGCTCCCGAAGAGTGTGGTCAAGATATTGGATGCTCTTGATGAGCTTGATGAGCGAGGACTTCTTGAGCTGCCAGACGAGCTGCGCAGGCTCAGAGCCAGAAATCCACCACCTTCTGAGATAACTGAGCCTGTTGAGGAGCGAGAGAGAGTTAGCGACGAAGTTCTTCAAGCGATTTCACCGAGCGGAATATACATAGTTTTTGGTAAGTATGCGGATGCGATTCTTCTGAGGCTTGCGACACTCGCAAGCGCAGGCAAACCCATATACACAATCAAAGGAAACTTCCCATTTCCGAAGGCAGAAGTTAAAGTCGATAGGATTGTGTATCTTGTGACGGAAGAAGGAGAAGACAGCGCTGAAGGTAAAGTCCTCCTATATGATGCAGCGCAACCCTTAAAGAAGAAGGAGAGAGAAGCCTACGCTTGGCTCTTCCAACTGCTCGCTAGGAAAGACAATCACATCTTCATCAAGGAGGGTCGTCATTTCGTGGATATTGCAGACGCAATCTTCGTAGGTGAGCCTTCGCTTCTTGCGGAGAAGCGGAAGACAGCACTTCAGAATATCTTCAGAGAAGTAAAGTTTAGGTTTTTGGCTTTGCCTGAAGGAGAGCGCGAGAATTATGTGTATATGATCACGCCTTCCCTCGAAGGTATGTATCGTATCGTCTAGTTGGTGCAAGAGGGGCTCGCAAGATGGTCGGTAACAGTCGCCAATAACATAACAAAAGCCCAACCCCACCTAACTCCAACTCAGTTGGAACGAGTTAGAACTAAGTTAGGACGCAGGTTTTTAACTTTGATTTCTCAACAGAAAAGCGGAAATGGAGGAAGAAGTCTTTCTCGTGAATCCAGGAGGTGGAACAATACCGAACCCGTTCGCACCAGGGTTCATCGAAGAAGTTTGGAGAGAGTTCAAGGCACGTGCAGGTGAAGCAGTCTTCAAGCAGCCAGAGCTCTGGAAAAAGGCTTTCGAAGCAGTCAGAAAGCGCTGGGAAGAAGAGGGGAAAGAGCCATTCGTAGGCTGGTATCCAGCTCCTGCCAGGAATCCTGAGGTCAAGGAAGAGGAGAAAGCCACCCTCTTCAATCCTCCAGAGGGAGCGGCTGGAGCGCTCGCAGAGGCGAAAGGAAAGGCAGTCGAGTTCCACGAGAAGTATTTGCTTGGAGTGGGTGGCAAGGACTTATTGGGTGTTGTTGTGGGCGTCGCAACAGCTCACTACACGCCACAGATATTCAGATGGGGCGTTCCTGGCACATGGCCTTATGTGGCAGTCCAAGGGCTTGCGAGCATCGTCGTCGGGCATCTGATTCACAAGATGACCGGGGATGTCCGCATGGGACAGATGGCAATGATCGGTGGCTTCACACGCACAATAATGGAAGTCATTAAGATCGTGAGCAAGGGCAGAGTCACGCTCGCAGGCACTCCTGCGTTGATGGGCGAGGTTGGAGAGCTCGGCGAAGAAGAGCTCTTCCCAGAGGAAGAGGAGCTGTTCGGCGAAGAGGAACTCCTCCCGGAGGAAGAAGAGCTCTTCGGCGAGGAAGAGCCAGAGTTCGGTGAGGAAGAGGAAGAAGAGGAAGAGCCAGAGATCTTAGGAGAGGAGGATCTCTTCCCAGAGGAAGAGGAGCTGTTCGGCGAAGAGGAACTCCTCCCGGAGGAAGAAGAGCTCTTCGGCGAGGAAGAGCCAGAGTTCGGTGAGGAAGAGGAAGAAGAGGAAGAGCCAGAGATCTTAGGAGAGGAGGAGCTCGGCGAAGAGGAACTCTTCCCAGAGGAAGAGGAGCTGTTCGGCGAGGAAGAGAAGCCTGAGGAGCCCACGCTGCTCGGAGGCATTGTCGAGGGTGAGGAAGAAGAGAAGGAGGCGGAAGAGCCCCTGGTCTTGTAAGGTGGTGAAAAATGGCAACTGTTCTTGAAGAGATTGCTGCAAGAGGTAGATATGGTAGAGTTCTCGCCGCTTACGCAAGAGTTCTCGGTCTCGAGGAGGTCGTGGGCAAAGGGGAAGTTCGCATAGGCAGAGACACTTACGAGATGGAACCCTTCACAGCTGACGAGCTCATGCGCTTCATCAACGACTTCATTTCATACATCGCACCATACAAGAAGGAGATCGAATACAGAAACGGCAAGTACGTCACTGTGATTAAGCCTTACAACAACATCGCAGCGCTCTTGCAGGCGAAAGCAGCCCACATCTTGGCAGCAGGTCAGATCATCAAGAAGGCTGGAGACATGGGTGTGTTCTACGGCTACTTCTGCAACGCCGACCAGTATGGCTTCAGAGAGATCAAGCCATCAGACATAATGCGAACCACAGACACCACAGAAACGCCCTCAGACACCTGGTCATTCTCATTCTCAGCTGATGAAGGGAACTGGATCGGCTACGGAAGCGGTTATGGAACTGCAGTGAACATTGACAAGGAGCTTGGTATGTGCGTCACTGGCATTGCGAACCTCAGCGACTCTCAAGTGGTTGAGCAAGTCTACTTCAAGATCGGAAACATTGACATGCCCCCGATCATCCTGAAGCCCGTAGTTACGCTCGCAGACTCCGATTACAGAGTGCCTGTTAAGCCCATTCCGACGATGATCTTCAAGCCGAAGGACACGGTGTTTGCGAAGGCTTACTGCTCTGCAGCAGCGACGAACGAGGTTGTGTTGCTCGGAGTCACATTCGGCAAAGGCAGAAAGCTGCACACGTTCAAGCCAACGTCAGTCGACAAGTAAACTAACGACATAAACAACAGGTGGTGAGCAGCATGGGTGCAATCAGCATAAACTCCATTCAGCTCTTCAGCGTATACGATGCGATGGGCAGAAAGCGAACCTTAGCGTTCATAAATGCCTCGATGTCTTCGTCGTACGCTTCAGGCGGCGACTCCCTCTCTCTTTCTTCTTATTTATCATCTGTGCAAGCGGTTGTCTGCCAGTCACACGCTAGAGGCTATGCGCTTGAAGCCTCTGCAAGCGGCACAACCGTAACAGTGGTCGCAAGATACTATGATTACGATGCCGCAGCAGACGGTACAGCAATCGAAGTAACTGAAGGGACGGATTTGAGCGGTGTCTCGTTCACTTTAGTGGTGCTCGGCGAGTGATCGCAAAGCTAAGCGAACAAGAGTGTGCGAGAGTGGAGTGGGGGCGGAGTGAAGGAATAGGGTGAAAGAGTAGAGTGATAGAGGAGAGTGCGTAAAAATGACAGTCTCAGTTTCTAAGGATTTTTCCACCTCTTTTTTAAGCACAAATGGTGCCTTTAAGGTAATAGGCATCTTCACGCTCTCATTCTCAGACACTTATCCAGCAGGCGGAGATAGCGTTGATTTCAGCGCATATCTTCGCAAATTAGATATTGTTGTTCCGATAGGTGCAAGCGGTTATATCTTCGAGATAACATCAATAAGCGGAGCGACTGCTAAAGTGGTGATTCGTTATCCGACTTCATCAGCATCGCACAGCGTTACAACCTCAGATGCGACGCACGATGCTTGCGGAGCAACAGACGCAGCATACGCATCATCAACATCACTCGGCACATTCGTCACATCAGTTGCAGATCATGGAAGTGCTGTCGGCGAAGAATTGGCAGATGGCGCTTCGTATCCTGCAGGTCTGAGCATAAAGGTGCTTGTGATTGGCTCATAGAAGCGTAGCTTCAGTGCTCAAGTGGAGTGCAGGTGATCGCTCATGATTGAGTATATCAGCGAAGGAAGCTTGTTAGGCTTCTGGTTCTTTGATCCGAACAATCAACCGAGGATATACTTTTGCAGAGTAGAGTATAGCGAACCGTTCATGGCAACATACGCCTTCTCCTCGCTTTCGGCAGGAAGTTCGGCGGATTTCAGACGACCTCAAGATGCTGAGAACGTTAAAATCCTAGAGCCCAGGACAATTACCGAGATATATCATGTAGGTATTGGTATCTCTCCAAGTTTTGTGCGCATCTATATGAAAGAGCCTGAAGATGTGGAACGCTTCACATCCTACAAGACTGGTATAAGCTTGGGTGCGGATTATGGTTATGTGACTGGAGCAGATTCACCATATTTTGATCCGACATGGGAATACTTTGCGATTAAAGGTATTATCCCGGTCTTTGGCGCATACAATCCATCAAGCAGAACTATCACGCCGAGGCTAAACATCGAAGGTAGGAAATACCGGGTCACGTGGCTCTCGCTCAGCAGGGAAGCGCTTGAAAAAATGCCTGCGGCAGCACTTAAGAAGTTGGCTGCGGATGTGCAGCGTGCAAAGATTAAGACAAAGGGGGGTATTCAGCTTATACCAGTTCCCTCTGACCTGAGAGGTTACACCCCAATATCTTCCGTGTATTCTTTCCTTGAAGAGGTGGAAACGATTTTGAAAGAGAAGAAAGGAGGTGCCACTAAATGACCTCATACTTCGTTGTCCTGAAGCAGGGTTTGGAGGGTGAAATAGAGCCTGCAATTGACTGCGTGAGGGCTGAAGATGGAGTATTCCAGAACGTCACCACCTACGGAAGCGATATAACATTGAAAGAGGTTACAGCTGGCGACGCACTCGCACTTAAGACTATCACGGCTTATAATAAAGAGTCAAGCGCGGTTAGTCTCATCATAAAGGATGGAGATAGTCAGATTTATCCGACCATACCGATTGGTGCATCAGAAAGTGTTTACCGCGCTCTGGTCGGAGTTAAGGTGAAGAGCTCTCTTGTGGTGAGAGTAGAAGGAACCTATGCGAATGGTTGCGAAGTCCACATAGGCTTTGTGCATATAGCACAGACGCCGAAGGTCTGAGTGGATGAGTAGAAGCGATGCTCGTAGTTTCAGATGAAAAGTTGACAGTCGAGTTTCCGCATGTCGTGTATGAGTTAGAACTACAGGGTGATGTAGTCTTAGCCCGCAAGATAAAGGGCGGGTATGAGTGCAAATGTGGTGGTGAGTTATTTCCGCATCAGTGTGGGTCGTTGCACCCTGTTTTCAAAGGTTGGGCTTTTGATATTAGCTTCAAGTGTCGCGACTGTCATTTGTACGTTGTGCACGGCATTCCCTGCGAGAAGGATGAGAGATTGAGAAAATTCGCAACTAAGTTTATTATAAACGAAGACGAAGAAATAAGGAGGAGATTAGAAGCACTCGGCTACTGGTGATCCCCCATGTGGTTCTCCCCCTGGAGGCGTATCCTGAGAGGTAGGAGTGGAGACACGAGGCCTTCGGGACTGAGAGCAGGTACTAAGTTCGTGGAAGAGGATACTGGCATTGAATACACCTATGATCCAGTAATGCAAGACTGGAAGAAGAAGGTAGCGCCATACTCAGCGATTGTCTGCAAGGATGGCTCTACCGTATGGGCTGAAGACTCAGATGGTAAGACGATTGCATCAGGAGAAGCTGGAGTGGATGATGCGAGCGTGATACAGAGCGCGATTGACCACGCTACGGCAGATATACCATCAGATTCGTTTATTAGACCTACGATTGTATTATCAAGTAGTGCAGACAATAATAAGATGTATATTAAATCAACTATATATATTAGAAAACCATTACAGCTCGTTGACAACGGCGTTGAACTTATAAACGAATCTGACGGCTTCTTACTCGAAGTTGATAATGGTGATACTGACACTTATCCTCAAAATGTCAAGTTGTGCAATTTGTGTATAAATGCGAATGGAAGAAAGGGGGCGGCTCTAAGATATTGTGGAAACCCAAAAATGTATGATTGTGTAATATATAATGCGAAAGTAGCATTGGAATTTGAGCGTGTGTGGGGCGGCAATAGTTTAGTGTTTAACTGTATATTTATGGGAGAGGCTGATGATGAGAATGGCTTGATAAGATTTGCATATCCCAGCAGAGCACCAGACAATACAAATGCTGTAAGATTTATAGATTGTAGTTCGTATCAAACAAATCCAAATGCAAGCGACATCTTTGTAGATAGACAGAACACAGGTAATGTTAATCTGATTTATATTTGGGCTTGGGAGTCGGAGAGCAAGGGAATGTGGCTTTACGCCCCATACCACATAGATGCTTTATTTATTGATGAGCCCAGAATTAGCACATGGAGACACGGATTATATATCGTTGGTGGCAAAATACTACATATTAGTGGCGGCGAGATGGCAAAAATGTATCTTGAAAATGTTTCACAAGCAGTAATCGATGGGTGTTCTCCTGCAATCAAACCAGACGATCCTATATCCGACAAACCTTGGCTGTATGGCTATGGCGGCCCTTGGAGTGTTAAAAACATACATTTTGCATCTATTAGTAATGATGCACCTCTGATTCATTTAGGAATGCACGATGATGGAACAGAAAATCATTGGTATGCAACTTGCAGAATTGAAAGCTGTGCTTTTCTATCATGTGATGTGCCTATAGCAATTCGGATGGATCCCAATGGCTCACAAAGAGCCATCATTAGTTGCCAATTCAGAAAATTAAACCCCGAAAATACCAGAACAGGTGTTGTGGCTATTTCAGTTAGCAATTACTATGATAAATTAATAGTCAGAAATTGTCAATTTGCGGATACTGACTATTACGATATTGGCAATATTACCGAGTGGGACTTTGATGGGATTATGGTTGAAAAAGCCCCTTTTAAAAACTCAGGCACACAAACCTTCGATGGAGACGGCACAACAACAGACTTCCTCATCGGAGATCACGGCTTAGCTGTGACCGATCCATCAAGAATTGTTGTGAAAGTTACACCTGTTTCATCGGATGCAATAGCAGCCTCACCATGCGTAGGCTATGTAGACCCTGCGGACAACACTAAAATCAGAGTTAAGTTCGCCTCTGCACCTGCTTCAGGCACAGGAAATGTTAAAATAGTTTGGGAGGCTCAAGTCATAAGCTGAGTGAGTGAGAGTATGGAAGAATTGAGAGTTTAGTCTTCCTTGACTTCTATTGTATATTCCACATAAGGATCATAATCCTTTGGTATGATCATATATCTGCCAAACGAGTCTTTTGAGAGCTCTACTATCTTACCGTCGAGGTCATCGAAGACATAATCTAAAGCCTCCTTAAGAGAGTTAAATTCCTTAGTTACCCCATCATCTACTCCAAACCCATCATAGACTGCTATTTCAACAACTACTTTCATATCTCAGATCACCTCCATCCAACACACAAGGTTGCACATTTTGCGCCGTTCGGCCCAAAATACTTTCGTGCGGCGTCACCCATCGCACAGGGCGCACCTCCACACACTCTATCCCGTCCACCTCAAAGGCTTTCGGGATTGCTTGCGATACCAGCTGCGCACTTCTGCCATTGGCAGGCTTGCCGACAATCGCATTTGATGATATGATTTGGGTATATATAAGACTTTCGGTTAGGAATCGTACATCATAAAAGATTTATCTTCACTCACACAATCTCTCCTAATGTTTTACTTTTGCGAGCTGTGTGGAAGAAAGCACAAGCTCAACTCAAAGATTGGAACTTCTCATGCAGAATACGCCATACCCTTGGAGATTCCACCTTCGGTGAAGCGGTTCAGAGAGAACGGCGAGACATTCTTTGCTCATTATCTTGAACTATATCCCCCTGTTAATCCGACCTCAATAATTGAGCACTTTGTTCCTTTCTCTTATCTCGCACAGCAGAAAGGCGTTTACCATACAATAAAAGAGGATCACACAGTCCGTGTAGGCTTCTACGGAGAGCTTGTTGATGCGTTTTATGATGCCTCTTTCGTTGAGATTAGGGAGCGCTTCTGCCTTTTGCATATAATACATCCGAGAGGGTGCGCGCTTGAGGAAACTCTAAGAGAAGAAGGAATTCTGAGAGGTTTAGAGCTGCAGCATTTTTGCGTATATGAGATAAAAAAGAGAAATGTGAAAGAGGCGAGTGCAATCGTCCAAGGCTTGTGTAAGCGTTTCGGCATTAGGTTAGAGCCTGTGATTTCTTTTAATGGCATCCCCATAATTGCTGTTGTAAAATGATTGAAGCACTCTTCAAGATTCTGGAAGCGGCCATCAAGGCTTGGAGCGAGCAGCTGTATGAAGGGGTGAAGAGAAAAGAAGAAGTAGAGGGAAAACTGAAAGGTAAAAGGATAATGCTATACAGAGATTCGGGTAAAGGGGCGAGGAAAGCAGAGCTGAAACCTCTCTCAGACCTGATCTATTATCCTGCAAAGAAAGAGGCGATTTTCGTCGCAGCCATAAACAAAAAATATCGTGTCAGAATCTCAGACCATACGATTCTAATCGAAAGAGGTGGTAAAATTGTTGATGGGGTCTCACTTCCAGTAAAAGGCAAGCTAAAATTAAAAAATAAAAGATATAAAAATGGTGTTCTCCAGCTCGTTTTTGACGTTGTTTGATGCTGCGCGGTTTGTGCGCGATCACTTGGGAACTCTCGCTCCAGCTTCGGCTCCAACGACTGTAGCCAACGAGCTCAGAGGTGTTACGCCGCTGTCCTTCGCCCCGTAATTGCACCTGCGATTGCCGATACTATTGCAGTCCAAACTGGCGCCAGCGCCGTGATCACGTCCTTCATCATCTCTACTGGTACTTTCCCGAGAACTACCAGCGTAACTATACCGAACACTGTAAGGCAGACCATTGCTGTGTCCTTATCCTCCCACTGCATTATACCTCACCTCCTAGTTTTTGACCCACCTCCTTTACTTTGCTTATCACATACTCTTCGTCATAAATTTCGTTTTCCCAAAATATTATAGCTCCCCATCCATATTTTCTGAAGATGCGTATTCTACCTTCCTCTGTCTGAAAGTAAGGTATGTCATCCCGTTTATGCCAGTATTCACCGAAAACTTCTATGACGACTTTTTTACCGTTCACATTAACAAAATCAGGTATCAGACCACCTATCACAACTCCTGCCTCGCAGTTGCCATTGTAGATCCACTCACCTGGAAAGGCTTTATCTAGAATTTCCATAAGCTTCCTTTCAGGCTTTGTAGGGCCTTTGTTTGCCCCTACATTCTCCAGAATGTGCATGAGCCACTCTATTTTTTTCTCCTGCGTTGATAAAAGAGACCTCATATATTTCTTAAGTTTTTCTTTGACCTCAGGTTTGTTTAGTGCTATTTTGGTAGCTTCTTTTCTACTTCTGCGAGGAATGCTAAACCTTTTAAAGGCTCTATACACAGTTCCATAATTACAACCAAGCAATTTTGCAATATCCTGTAATGATAATTTTTCTCTCCAGTACTTGTCGTACAGCCACTTTCTATCCCACAATTCTGGACGGTAATAGCCTTTCCGTTTTATATTGCTAATCTGAGCTAGCGCATCTTTGAGCCTATTTCTCTTTTTCCCTTTACAAGGATGTTTATAATCTTCCCATACTTGCTTTAAGTTTCTGCTTGGTATTCCTAGCTTCTTAAGCGCTAAGGAGACAGAGCTTTGAGAACAACCTAGCTCTTCTGCAATCTCTATTTGAGACTTTTTCTCCAGCCAGTATTTCTGATACAACCAGTCTTTATCGTGTAACCTGGGATATATTGCCCTTCTTCCCACTAGAGC
>JAGGRR010000048.1 GCA_021159465.1 Methanophagales archaeon | reverse complement strand
TGTCAGGGGGTAAAATGGGATGAAAAGGACTTGTAATGCCCAATTTAAATTGACCCCCTCCAAGAAAAGATATAGGTCCTCCATCATAGATTTTATGATGGAGGAGAAAGGAGATGATTTCTATGGAGGCGTGGGTAACTATCAGGTATTTAAGGGCTCAGGGAAAATCTATAAAGGGCATTGCTCGGGAGTTAGGTATTTCTAAAAACACTGTAAAGAGGGCTTTAAAGGCAAATAAACCACCTCACTATCAAAGACCTCCAAGAGATAATCCTCAGTTAGTTAAACTTAAGGAGCAAATTGAAGAGATGCTTTTTGAAAAGGAATTTATAGGCACAAGAATTTTAAAAGAGATACAGCAAATAGGCTACACAGGTTCTAAATCTGCCCTTTATAGATTTATCTCAAAGTTAAAGGCAGAAAAAGGCAATGGGAAGGCAGTAGAGCGATTTGAGACCCCTCCTGGTCATCAGGCCCAGTTTGATTGGTCTGCTTATACAGTGATGATTGGAGGGAAGTTAAAAAGAGTGATTATATTTTCTTTTATTCTCTCCTATAGCCGAAGAAAACACTTTTTTGCTTCTTTAAGGGAAGACCAGCTCTCTTGTTTTGAGGCATTAGAAGATAGTTTTCATCACTTTGGTGGTGTACCAAAAGAGATACTAGTAGATAATGCGGCTCAGTTTGTAATTTCAAGGGTAGGGCATATAATAAAGTGGAATCCTCGTTTTCTTGAGTTTTGCGGTCATTATAGAATAAAGCCAGTTGCTTGTAAGGTAAAAAGGCCTAAGACAAAGGGTAAAGTAGAAAGGCCATTTTATCCTCTTGAGCAGCATTTTATAAAAGGAAGGGAGTTTGAAAGCTTTGAAGAATTTATTAAAAAGCTTCATGAGTATGAAAGAGAGCTTGATTATGTTACTCACTCTACCATAAGCCTTAGACCCATTGATAGATTTTTAAAAGAAAGCTCATTTCTCATTCCCTTACCAGAGACTCCTTTTATAAGCACAAAGGAGATATTTAGGAAGGTAACCTCTGATTGTCTTATCTCTTATGATGGCAATAGATATAGTGTTCCCTGGCCTTATGCAGGAAAGCATGTGTGGATAAGGGTATCTCAGGGCAGATATCTTAAAGTATTTTCTCAAAAAGGGGTGCTTATTGCTACTCATACTATAAGTGAAAACAAAGGGATGAGTATTATCGATCAAAAACATTATGAAGGTTTAAGAAAGAGGCTCCCCAGCACAAAGAAGCTACTTGAAGAGGCATTTTTAGAAAAGTTTTCTGAAGCAAGGTCATTTTTAGAAGGACTTGTTGTGCAACAGAAATTTAATGCAAGCTATCATTTAAGAGAGATTTTAAAACTGGCAGAGGTTTATAAAAAAGAAGACATGCACAAGGCATTCTCCTTGGCCATAAGCTATAATACATACTCTGTTAATTTCATAAGGGGTGTTTTAGAAAAAGAAGGAGAACTAGAGGAACAAAGACCTACCTTTACTTTAAGGCCGCTACCCAGACTTAAGATAAAAAGGGAATTGGGTTTTTATAATCAATTTCTTTAAAGGAGGAGGAAATTGATTTTGCCTTGCTTTCTAACTTTAACATTTAAAAGCATCATGCGGAGTGGTGTCAAGGCTGGCGGAGCCACCTGAAAGGCTTGGCCTTGACACCATAAACGGAGCATGATGCTAGGCTAAAAATCAGTTAGAAGGAGGTAAACAATGGAAACAGAAAGAATAAAAGAACAACTTAAAAGACTCTCACTCTATCGTATAGCAGAGATATTTGAAGAAGAAGCAGCAAAGGCTTCAAAGGTAAAAACAAGTTATATTGGATTTTTGGCCCGACTTGTGGAAGAAGAAGTTTTGGCAAAGACAGATCGTTCTATCAATGCAAGGATAGCTAAGGCAAAATTTCCACAAATAAAGACCATAGAGGGATTTGACTTTTCCTTTCAACCTTCTATTCCAGAGGCCTTCATTAAAGAATTGGCAGAATTAAGTTTTATAGGAAAGGCAGAAAATGTGCTTTTTCTTGGTCCCCCTGGAGTAGGAAAGACTCATCTATCTATTGCCTTGGGTCTTAAGGCTTGTGAGAAAAGGAAAAGAGTACTTTTTACTTACGCCAATGAACTTATTGAGCAACTTATGGCTGCTAGAGTAAATGGTTCATTTGGGAAGAAGCTTCAAATTTTAGGTCGTCTTGAACTGCTTATTATAGATGAACTTGGTTATTTACCCATAAACAAGGAAGGGGCTAATCTATTTTTTCAGCTTATTAGTAAGAGGTATGAAAAGGGGTCTATTATAATCAGCTCAAACAAACCTTTTGAAGAATGGGGAGAAATATTTTGTGATGATGTAATTGCCTCAGCGATACTTGACAGGCTTTTGCATCATAGTCATATTATTGCCATTAATGGCCCTAGTTATAGAACAAAGGAGAAAATGGGAGCTACGAGTAATAACTAAGGGGGGTCAAAATTAAGTGGGAAAGGGGGTCAATTTTCAACGGGAATTAACAAAAAGTCTGCTTAAAGACTATGCGTTTTTTGATGAAACAGAGCTGGCTTTAATTT
>JAGGRR010000047.1 GCA_021159465.1 Methanophagales archaeon | reverse complement strand
CCCCAGAGGATATTTTGGCTTTCCATCTTCAAATACTAAACGGCGAGTCTTGGGGAACTCACTCACGAAAAACGGTTGATTTCTTCTCTTCCCCAAGCTGAATCTCTTCCGCAGTCCGAAGAAATCCAAATCCGGCTCTTCTTGCAATAGCCTCCCAACCGTCATCCCGTGCCAGCCAGAACCCCATGCAAGATGAAGTAAGAAAGAATCTTCTTCTCTTCTTTCTCTCAACATTTCATAAAATTCTAAAACATTATCAAGTTCTCCTGGTCTATTATACTGCCTGAAAAATCTCATTTCATCCTCGATAAACATATCTGCGAATTCGTTGCAAATCCTCGGTATTTCCCTTACAAGCTCCTGTTTGTTTTCAAAATGCAATTCGCTTGCTGCATCGTCTTCAAGCAAAAATTCGTCTATTTTCGTTTCCAAAACTAGCTTCGTTCCAGGCTTCAACGCCTCCACATACGTGTAAAAACTTTTCCAGTTGTGCCCCCGCGGCGTTGTTGTCAATGTTCGCACTTCTTCAATCTTTAAATTATTGGTGGCAACCGCATTAGTGTCTGAGACTTGCAATGCCTTCAAAAGATCGTGAGTCGGATCTATACCAAAAACTTCCTTTTCTATCTCATCAGCAACACGTTTCTTATCTACTCTGTCCCTGGACCGTACCAAATTCTCTAAATGACGTTTAGCTCTATCAAACCTATCCGCATCGTTTTTCAACACCCACCACAAAATCGCTGTTCTTATCGCACCCTTCACCGAACTGCCGGGAATATACACTTCATCCTTCGTTTTTATATGTTCTCTCACTTCACTACTTCGACTCAATCTACCAATTAATTGCTGGAGTTTTGTTCTCGCTGACGGGGTTATCCCCAGTGCGTATCTAACATGCTTCTTCGCAACCCCTGGTGCAAATCTCCCAAGATAAAATGCTCCTGCCTTTGCATCCTCGATAAATCCATCAGTATCAAATCTCTCATCCTCAAAAAGCCTGTCCACGTCCGCACGATAAAAATTATCCTCTACAACATACTCAATCGGGCTTATTGTACCGCCACTTCCTATGTGAACCGGAGAAATCACTTCTATCTCGTACTTCATTCGCCCACCCCCACCGGCACTGCAAACGCATATCCATATCTGTAAACTTCATGCAAATCTATTCCTATCGGCTTAACGTCTGCCAGACCACCATACAGGCTCGACCCTTCGCCAATTTTGAATACCGAACCCTCAGAGAACATCCTAACTGTTCTCCTCCTCAGATTCTTCACTTCCAGCGAGTAAATCCATCCTCCTCTGTTTATCAACTCGTAGTATCCATCCTTTAACGAGATTTCTCTTTCCCCCGGGTAATATAACGAAAGCGTAACAAAGTGATTCTTTGGTTCTATATTCAATTCTATCTCCTTAAATTCTGCTTCAAACAACCCTTTACCGTAAGTTCTGTCTCCTCCTATTCCTTCATCTCCAAGCACCCTTATAGCTGCCTCTACTCTTTTCTTGTATTCTTTCATTCTCAAATCCATCAGGAAATATAAACCACAATTCTCAGCGAACGAGACCTCACCAAAATGGTAAATATTTGATGCACTTGTTTTTCTGTCTATTACAACTCTCGGAACTTCCTTTTTACCAAAAATTTTTATTTCTTTGCTCTCTTTCACGCCAAATTCCTTTCTTAATCTTTTTAGCTCTTCATCATCAAAAAGAATACCTTGAATAATGTTCTCATCATTAATATAATCCTTTATCCTACTCTCTTCCTCTGTTACATTCCAAAAAATCTTCTCAGAAACAAACTTCACTCTCTTTAACCTTTTTAAAAGGCTAAATTTGTCCACCTTCTCATTCTCTTTCCTCTCTGCATTTAATCCTTCTATCACCTCATCATCCACATAATTATCCCAGTTTATGGATAACGGTAGAGGGAAAGTCAATATTTTGCCAGCATACAGGAAAGCAGAAGAAATTAAAAAAGGTGGTTCACGATCTTCAAATAGCTTTAAAACATCCTGCAATCCTTCATTACCGTAAAGCAACCTATATGCGTTACAAATAGCGCTGAATAAGGTATCAGAGTGAATATAATCCGAGGTCTTCTCCAAAACTGCCTCCTTATCGCCAAGATGAAAATGTGCCTTCGGTTTTAGTTTGCACACTCTCATGCTACCTGATTTCTTCCCTTATCGCTTCAAAATTCTTTACTATGTCTGCTGGAGTCGTATATTCACCATTTATCGGCTCCTTCTTCTCTATCTCTACATCCCCGCTCTCATAATCCGCCTTTGAGTTCCAGTATACGTTTATATCTTCAAATTTCACCCTGCCATATCCTCTTGAACCGCTTCCACCCAGATAATCGTGCTCTAAAAGCTCCAGCGCTTTGAATACCTCCTTCAAATTGCTTTTATCACCTTCACTGAAGATGTTGTATATCATCCCGAACTCGAATTCTGCTCCTTCTGGAACCCTCTCCATCTGTCTCGGGTTCGCTGCTGAGGTTATTCTATCTATTACATTCTCCCATTTCACTTCTGTATAAGGCAGGTCTGTCCTTGCTTCTTTAAGCATCTCGGTACTTCGCTCTGTTAAAAAAGCATCCCTCACAATCAGCCGGGTTGGCTCACCAAAACCTTTCTCACCGGGCAGACCAAAGATTTTGCAGACTTTGCATCTACTGAAACTCTCTTCATCCTCGCACTGGTGAATCTGAGACCCCCCAACATTCGCATTAAACTCCAATCCTTCCGCTTTCTCCAGTAACGACCTTAGTTTCCCCTTCAATGATGACCCCGGTATGTATGGTCGCTCTGTTATCGGATCCTTTATCACGGGATTATCCAAGCCCCCTATATCCAATCCAACAGTTGCACCACCAATACTCAAGCCTGTTTCCGCCCTTATCTTCCCCGTTATCAACACTTTTCCTTCCAAGCTTATTTTTACCATTTTTACCTCCTAATCCTTCCCCCATTTCCGGTGATAGGCTACAATCGCCTCAAAGAAGTCCTTGAATCTATCAAATTTACCTTCATCGTCGTCTATTTCTTTGATTGCTTTGTCCAGCACTTCTTGAAGAGGCAGTACTTCTCGATGCCTGCCCGCAGTATATGCTAATTTCGGTCTTAAAAGATCTATTTTGTATTTATCGAATTCCATCTTTTTCACTTCACTGAAGATATTTCGGATTTGGGATGTGGTCATCCCTGTTCCCCCCTCTCTTTTCTCTTTCCCTAAAAGTTCTCCCAAGTCTTTGGCGTCTTCCACCAACTTCTTACTATCCCCTGCCAAAATATCAGGCAAATCCTTTTTTATTTTTTCCACAATATTCCTCCTATCCATTTTTCTCACCCTGTTCCTTCCTCGTCAAAAATTCCACCCATCGCACTGCGATAGGCAAATACTCTATATTTTTACGAATAAGCTTTTCTGTTTCCCTCAATAAGGGCTCATTCTCCTTTGAAACTTTCGTTCTCGCAATCACATACGCCAATAGCCACCTCCACCTACCATACCGGTCATCATACTTCGCCAGAGCCTCACCATGCTTTGCGCTTTCTCGCTTATACTCATCATAAATCTCATATAATTTTTGTAGAATAGCGCGAGATACGCCGCCCGCTTTAAGAAGCTTCTCAAGATTAGCTTTGAGATTGGTGATCTCACCGCTAAACTCATACCACTTCACCGGCATTCCTAAAAATGTGATACCATCCTTCTCTATTGGCGTGGAATCCTCCTTCTTTAAACTCTTTGATTTATCCAATGCTTCTCCTGCCGTATCTGCTGCCTGAGATAAGGGATATTTCTTTGAAGGTGCTATGGTGATACCCGTAGATGAGGTAATATTCGGATTTCTGCACGTAAAAACTCTGAAATCTTCGTAAATCCTCTTACCTATCTCTGGCATCCTATCCCAGGAACCCACAATGAAAAGGTCATCACCACCAGAATAAATCGCGTATATTTTACCCTTATATCCCTCGCCTTCGCATATCCTCTCTATCCACCCCCTGAAGAACAACGAAAGCATGAAACTCAGATTTGATATCCTCGATATTGTTCTATCCTCCCCTAAACCACCCAAAAATATCATACCAAGGTCATCCACATCCGCTCTTAACACCGCCCATCTCTTTATCCCCGCAGAATCATCAGCCATCTGACCAAAATCTTTTATCTCGCCCGAAGTATTATACGGCGTATTCTTCACCAGGAACTTAAAGCCAAAAGAGATTGGAACTTCCATATCCGTACCCGTACATCCTGAAATAACATCCGTAAAATTTGTATCGTTTAACTTATACACAAATATATGCTCATGCTCAGGGTCCTCCTTCTTTAAAGTCTCTATCTCTATATTCTCCTTGAACTCATATTCAACACCAAACTTGGAGAGAGCATCTTTCCAGCACCCTCTCTCCTCTTCTCTTATTTTTATGCCCTCCTTCCATGTCTCAATCCAGTAATTCGCTCTCGCAATATCCTTTGCAAGCACTTCTAAACTTTTACAAAAGCTACATACCATTCTCCCCTCCTCTTCCCTCACTCCCTCTTCACTACCGCAGATCTCACACCTCGTCCCCCCTCTGTCTATCGGTCCAAAAATTTTTTCGTGCATTCCCGGCATCTCTAAAATCTCTGTGAATTTCCTCTTCTTTCCCAATGCTATCTTATCACCAATTTCGCCCCATTTTATACCGAACTTCTCATTTTGAAAATCATTAGCAGACAAAGGAAGCCATTCAAGCACTAAATAAAGTTCTCCTTTGTGAATTTCCAATAATATTTCGGCAATTCTTTTGCGAATCGCATTTAAATCCGCTTCTACAACGCCCGGCGCAAGGATATAAAAATGCCCACCACCGCAATAAAGCAGGTTTGTGAAAGGCAAGCTCAATTCTCGCAAGATATATTTCGCAATGCTCTCTGATAGCAACTCCAAATAGAAAGACCTGCCACGTAAACCCTTTGCAGCCCCTTTTGAGGTTATTGCATAAATAAATTTCTGTATTCCAGAAATATCACCGCCTATGAGTAGAAATTTAGCTTCGTTCAGGGCTTCTTCGCACTCGCTTAAATTCCCCCTTCTCCTTTTCTCGAGCCCGTTCATCACATTATCGAGGTATTCCTCTTCTACATTCGATTTGTACAGACACGAAGCAATAGCGCATGCTGTCTTCAAATGGTCGAAGAGTGGGACATCCGGCTTTGACCTCCAGACCGCTGACGGTACGCACCATGTATATTTCTGCAAAAGATGGTATAACGTGTTGAAATACGCATCAAAATCCCTTATCGTTTTTATTTCTTTAACTTCGTCCACAAATTCATTCCATAAACATTTATAAGCGCCCTTCAGCCAATCTTCTGCTCCTGGTCCTGACTCTCTCTTTAAATCTTCTAACGGTTTTGGAAATATAACATCTCTATTTAATTCCAGCTTTTTGACTGGATAATAGTATCTATATTCAGAGTATTCAGAGGATGACCTGCCTTTCCCGATATCAATCCTCGAAAAGATGGATATTAACGGTGTCTTCTCTCGTTCTCCCTTTCCTTCTCCTTCCTCTAATCCCCTTCTTTCGCCTGACGAGAGCCAATCTGCCAGCGCGATAATCTTTAAATTTAAATCACGATTCTTTGAATTATGATGGTATGATACTAAAGATTCACAATTTTGAAATTCTTCTGGCAGATAGTTAACGACGAAACTTGCACTCCATTTTGCATGTGCGCCATGCTTTCCATAATCCTCGGGGGTGAGATGGTTATATCTACTATCATGTGGTTCACCACTTCCCTGCCAGAACTTACCGATGTCGTGAAGTAGTGCCGCGAGCCGGAGGGTATTTTCCTTATCCATCTCCATTAGCTTTAGCTTTAACTTGAACTTAAAGAAAAATCATTTTATATAAAACTAAATACGGTAATCACTCCGATTCTATCCTCCCTTCATCAGTGGGTAGGCAGTATGGAATTGCACGATACTTGTCTGGGTGTTCGGGTCCACAATAAGAAAAGTTTTATAATAACGTAGCAGGAATAGTCCAGCATGATAAAGAAGGAGATAATAAACTATCAGTTTGGCGAGCGTATAAAGTCAGAGTTGATCATAGGCTCAAAGATGCTGGCGGTGATGGAAGCATTGGAAGCATGTGAATTGGAGGGAGCGAAGAAGACGATGGATGCATTCTTCGATGCCCTCGTTGTGGAGATAGGAATGGCATTGAGGGCAACAGGACAGCCCGAGTTCGCAATGGTAGAAGAGAAGTTGAAAGAGGTGAGACGGAAGATAGAGGAGGCAGATTATCGGGAGGCACATGCTAACTTCGGCAGAGCGGTCTCTCATGCTACTACTGCATGTGATAAAACAATGAGGACGCTGATAGATATGGATTTGTGATAGTATTAGTAATAGAAGTAATAGAAAACTTCATTTCGGTCCGTCATTGCATCGTTAAAAAAACCTTTCTTTCAAAAAAAAGCTTTACCAAAGAAATGTTATACTTTATGGACTATAAAATATAACAGTAACAGAATAGATTTAAATATAATAAAACCTTCCTAAGAATGGGAGGCTTCTTGGTGAGCTTGAGGGTAAGGACGCTAATTATCTGTGTAGACAGGGACAATGATATAGGAGAGAAGGCGGGTTTAAAAACACCAATTCTAGGTAGAGAAGCGAGCATAGCGGCTGCTACCAGGCTTGGGCTTGCGGACCCGGAAGATTCCGATATTAATGCGATATTTGAGGCGATCAGGGTATACGATAGACTGAAATCGGAGAATGCTGGATCGGCGGAGATTGCATTGATTGCCGGAGATAAGAATCTTGGAATCGTATCAGACAGGAAGATAGGAGAGGAGCTGGATAAAGTTCTCTCCAGCTTGGGGGCTGAATCTGCAATACTCGTGAGTGATGGTGCGGAGGACGAATGTATCATACCTGTCATTCAATCGCGGATGAAGATAGATTCGGTACGAAGAGTGGTTGTGAGGCAGAGTAAGCCGTTGGAGAGCACTTTTTATATGATGAAGAAGCTGATAGAGGAACCCGGGTTCTCACATACTTTCCTGCCACCTGTAGGACTCATTCTCGTCCTGTTAGCCATCTCTTTACTGTTTGAGCTATCAGGGAAGGCGATAGGAATAATCCTGGGAGTTATTGGCACTTATATACTGTTAAAGGGTCTGGGACGTGAGAGGCTGCTATGGGATTTGCTGGAGCTGCTAAAACAGTCACTATACAGTGGCAGGATATCCTTTGTCGCTTATATCTGCTCTATTGTGTTATTGATTCTGGGTACATTTCAGGGTATGGTAGGCAGCTGGGATTATTACATGAAAATGGGTTCAGAGATAGGAGGACCTCTATTACCTGTTGTAGTCTTCATCGAGTATGCGATATGGTGGTATGTAGGTGCAGCATTAGCCCCTCTGACCGGTAAGATGCTGAATATGTTTATAGAGGGTGAGAGGGTGATAGCGCACTGGGCTATTATGTTCTCTATTATCGCCTCTGGAATTATTCTCTGGGGTGGTAGCAAGAGTGTACTGTTATTAAACGAAGGCAATTATCCAATGGCTTATCAGTCGCTCTTCTTTGCATTCCTTGGTGCTATTATCATCTCCCTCATGGGTGTTAAGATATCATATTATGCAAAAACTGCAGACGAAGGGAAAGAAGGGAAAGCGGAAGTGGGTTTAAAAGTACAGGAGAGTAAGTGAGATAACAAATAAGCGACAAAATAAATTCATATCCACAACCAAGAACAAATAATGGACCTGGAGTTTCAGAAATAGAGATAGAAATATGACGAAAGAGAAATGGGAGAAGTTCTGTCCGCAATGCGGTAAGATAACGGATGACTTGATTGATTCCTTATGCCGTGAGTGTTTCATGGGTACCATTCAATTGATTGAGCCCGATGCGATGAAGGTACGCGTGTCCATGTGCAGGAAGTGTGGCGCTTACTTCAGGGGCGGTGAGAGGACGAGTATAGAAGATGCAGTAGTTCATATAGTGTCAAGAGAAATAAGGAGGAGATATAGAGATAGACTGGAGAGTTGCAGGGTGGAGGTGAACCAGATAGTTAGAGATAGCGGAAGAACGAGGGAGATAGTGACAGTGACTGTGAGAGCGGAGATAAAGGGTGTAACAGTAGAGCAAACGGGGGAGATAGAGGTAGATATAAAAACAGGGACCTGTAATAGGTGCAGCAGGATAGCAGGTGGTTATTACGCTGCTATAGTACAGATAAGAGCACAGGACAGGTATCCTGCCGATGAGGAACTTGCAACGGCAGTAGAAATCGCACAGGCTTCATTGAGTGGTGAGGAGTTCGTAACCAGGCAGCAGTTATTAAAAGAGGGGCTGGATATTTACGTCAGCAGCATGGAGTGTGGGCGCAGGATCTCACGTGCGATAGTGAAGCGATTGGGTGGCAATTTCACCGAGAGCCGGAGATTATACGGACGTAAAGATGGCAGAAATATATACCGAGTTTCGTTTGCCGTCAGACTACCTGGACTCAGAGAATGAGTGAAGTTTCGGATTTTAACAATTTTTAGACGGCTTTCTTTTATTAGATTCAGGGGAAGGGGAGGCTCAAAAACCTCAGGTTTATCAAAAGAGAAGAAGTTAAAAAACATGAATAGGTACAAAAATAAAAAGGCAGAGCTCCTTAGTTTTGGACTCTGTTTTTTCCATCCTTCCTCCCTTCTTCTTCTACGTCTATTAGCGAGTGGCATCACTTTTTTTCTGCGAAATCAACGATTAGTGTCCAGACCCGGGGGTGCCTGTACACGAGATACACGATAGGTTAACGTGTAGGTCGCATCTCCAGGAATGCCCCTATCGCCGTGAAAGATATGTCTGCGGTCTTTTCTCGGATTTACCGCGAGAATGCGAGCAAATCTTTCATCGATCCACAACGGACCTCTTATTAGCTCCGACCGGGCAGGATCACGTTCCCAAAGCTCGACAATAGCATTGCCACCACCGCTAAAGTATACGGGCTCCTCTACTCTCTAATCACCTGCGTAAACCGTGTTCTCATACTCGCCGGACCTCATACTCTGACACCGTTTACGACAAAATATGGCTCATCAACAGCCTCCTGAGTTTTGTCGCAGATTATTCCACGAAGATCTAATACCGCCATTTTATTACTCCCTTTTCATTTGAGTATTCTTATCCTCATCGCGCCCCTCCTCGGCGCTTTTGAGACACTTACTACGGTACCCTACGGCGAAGCAGCATTTTGATCAAGCTTTATTAAAGTTTGATGGGGAAATCCCCGTGCATCTCGAATTTTTTAAACTGCAGTTTTTTCTTTTGGTACACACCATGTATAGTCCAAAAAAAATGACTTTAAATACATTCAAACAACTAATGGGTTACGGCAGACTAACAGAGAAGAA